>CALUHX010000029.1 GCA_944320555.1 uncultured Butyricimonas sp.
GTTTACCAGAACATCCAGCGGTTCATCCTGTTCCAACTGACCATCAACGTGGCCGCGCTGGTCATTGTGCTGCTGGGCTCGATATTCGGCTCGGAATTGCCCATCACGGTGACGCAAATGCTGTGGGTGAACCTTATCATGGACACCTTCGCCGCCGGGGCCCTGGCCTCGCTGCCGCCAAGCATGGAGGTGATGAAGCACAAGCCGAGGAACTCCAACGCGTTCATCGTGGTACCCGCCATGAGACGCCTCATCATCGGGACGGCCATTGCGTTCGTCGTCATCCTGCTGGGCCTGTTGTACGTGCTTTCGCACTATGCCGGAGGCATCGACGCAACGACACCGGAAGGATTGAAAAACCCAGTAGGATTAAGGAACTTGACTATCTTCTTCACGACATTCGTCATGCTGCAATTCTGGAACATGTTTAACGCCAAGACATTCGGCACGAACGACTCGGCCTTCTCGAAACTGGGCAAAAGCGAGGGCTTCCTCACCGTGGGGCTTGCCATCGTGGTGGGGCAGATTCTCGTCGTGCATTTTGGAGGAAGCGTGTTCAGAACCGTGCCGTTGAGTTTCATGGAATGGGTTTGGATTATCGCCGGCACGTCGTTGGTCTTATGGGTCGGAGAAATCTTCAGGGCAATCAAACGACTTAAAATGAAATAACTTTTATATGGAGATTGTTATCATATTGGGTCTCATCTTGTTGAACGGAGTGCTCGCCATGTCGGAAATCGCCATGGTCTCCGCGCGCAAGGCGCGTTTGGAAACAGAGGCCAAAAAAGGCAACAAGTCCGCCGGACAGGCTTTGAAACTCGCCAACGAGCCGGACCGTTTTCTTTCCACCATCCAAATCGGCATCACGCTCATCGGCATATTGACCGGTCTCTACTCCGGAGCCGCCATAGCGGACGACATCCGGGTGTGGATAGAAAAAATCGACATCCTGCGTCCTCATGCGATGTGGATTTCCAAGACGCTGATTGTCATTATCGTCACCTACCTGACCCTCATCTTCGGGGAGTTGGTGCCCAAGCGCATCGGGATGGTCAACCCGGAACGGATGGCCAAGCTCGTGGCGGGTCCCATGCACCTGCTCTCCTTGATAGCCTCCCCCTTCGTCTGGTTGTTGGCCAAAAGCACTTCCGCCACGCTGCGCCTCATCGGGCTGAACAAATCCGACGAGAACCGCGTCACGGAGGAAGAGATAAAGGCCATCATCCAAGAAGGGACCCAGGAAGGCGAGATTCAGGAGGTGGAGCAGGACATCGTGGAGCGGGTGTTCAATCTGGGCGACCGCAACATCGGCTCCATCATGACCCACCGCAGCGACCTCGTGTGGCTGAACATCAACGACACGAACGAGGAGATTCGGAAGACCGTCCACGAGAGATTGTACAACATCTATCCCGTGGCGGACGACGAACTGGACAACATCGTCGGCGTGGTGGACCTCAAAGACCTGTTCGGGAAGGTGGACAGCCCCGATTTCAACCTGCGGCAGCTGGTGCGCCCGGCGCAATACTTCCCTCACAACCAAAGCGTGTACAACGCCTTGGAGCACATGAAGCAAGGGCATGAGAAATACGGGCTGGTGACCGACGAGTTCGGCAGCATCGAGGGCATCGTGACGCTCAACGACGTGCTGACCGCCCTCATCGGGGAAGTCGCGGAAGAGGGCGAGGAGCCCGACATCATCCGGCGGGACGACGGCAGTTACCTCGTCGACGGACAATGCTCCTTCTATGAGTTCCTTGAGTATTTCGACATGGAAGACCTGTACACGGACCACTATTACAACACGCTGAGCGGACTTATCCTAAAGATTTTGGAACGGATTCCCCGCACGGGAGAAAAGTTGCAATGGAACAATTTCCATTTCGAGATTGTGGACATGGACGGGGCGCGCATCGACAAGGTGCTTGTCACCCAAGACACTAATGAGAGAAAGGAGCCTTAGAAAGACTCCTTTCTCTCGTTAATCAGGCGTGGTGAGGACATTGGTGCTCCCCTCCCCCTTCGTGGTGATGACATCCCACTCCGGAATCCAGCACGAATCCTTTCAAATAAGCCTCGGCCAATTTGCGAACGTCTCCCTTGCATCCACGCAGTACCTTGATTCCTTGGCTGTTCAACACATTCAACGCGCCGTCGCCCATGCTTCCGGCCAGCATCACGGTCACGCCTTTTTCCTTCAACACCGAAGCGATGTTCGACTTGCACCCGCACCCCTGAGGCGAAGGCAAGGTTTCCTCGCCCGTGATTTCCTTTGCCTCGTTCACCGTGAACAAGGTATAAAACTCACAATGTCCAAAATGGTCGTCCACGACCGTTCCTCTTGTTGGAATCGCAATTTTCATAATCTTTCTTTTTATTGTCAATACTTTTCTAACATTCCTCTATTTTTCCATCCAAACAAAATATTCCGGGAACATTCCGGCCAGATCCGGCACCTTTCCCTCAAACAGGGCGAAAACGGACGAGCCGCTTCCCGTCATGCAAGCGTACACGGCCCCGGCCGCATACAATCCCTCCTTGATTTCCCCAATCTCCGGCACAAGCGGAACGATGGTCTTCTCGAAATCGTTCTCCACCTTCCCCCTCCATTCCGAGACAGGCACTTCCCCCAACCGCCGCAAATCAACCGCGGCCGGTCCCGGGACTATTCCTTTATACGCCTCCGCCGTCGACACGCCGCAGCCGGGCTTCACTATTGCCAACTTATACCCCTCCAAAGACAGCCGAACGGGAGTCATGACCTCTCCCCTGCCGCAAGCGAACACCGGCTCGTCACGCACGAAGAAGGCGCAATCGCTTCCCAAACGGGAAGCGTAAACCTCCAACTCGTCCAAGCTCAAACCCAAGCCGAACAGTTCGTTCAATCCCCTCAGCATAAAAGCCGCGTCCGAGGAGCCGCCTCCCAATCCCGCGCCGAAAGGAATCGCTTTGTGCAACCGCGCGCTCACGGAAGGAAGGGGATGGTCCCCGGACAGCAGACGATAAGCCCTCACCACCAGATTCCGCTCCGGCGGGCAATCGACAGCGTTTCCCGTCACGACCAGTTCACATTTTTCCATTCCCTTGCCCGACGGGACTATTTCCAATATGTCCCGTATCCCCACAGGCCAAAGCACCGTCTCCAAATCATGGAAACCGTCCTCCCGCCGCCGGATGACAAACAACCCGATATTTATTTTAGCATTCGGAAACAATATCATAACTTGTCATATTTACTTGGCAAAGTTAAACAAAAAAACTACATTTGCGCAATGTAAAAAAACAACAAGCCGTCACTCTCGTCATCATGTTAGAAACATTGCAACATATCGACCAGTCCTTGTTCCTTGCCGTCAACGGATGGCACTCTCCTTATTGGGACACGTTCATGTACCTGTTCACCAACAAGCTGGTGTGGATTCCGCTTTATGCCTCCATCCTTTACGTTCTCATCCGCAACCTCAATTGGCGGATGGTAATCTTCACGATAATCGCCTTCGCCCTGCTCGTCACGGTCGCCGACCAGCTGTGCAGCTCCGTGTTGCGCCCCGTGTTCGAGCGTCCCCGTCCCTCCCATAATCCGGAAATAGCCGACATCGTGCACCTCGTCAACGGCAAAAGGGGCGGTCAATTCGGCTTCCCTTCCTGCCATGCGGCCAACACGTTCGCCCTGGCCTGCTTCGTCATGCTGCTGTTCCGGAACAAAACGCTCTCGTGGTTTTTCATGCTATGGGCCCTTGTCACTTGCTACACGCGGGCTTACATAGGCGTGCATTACCCCGGCGACTTGCTGTTCGGGACGGTGGTCGGTTTCTTCGCCGGCATTCTCGTCTACGGTATATACAGAGGTTGCCTCCGTTTCCACTCCTTGACCGACCTTTTGCATTACCCGCAGGACCGGTCGCGGGTGGAGCACCAGCGTCCCTGGCACTCGACCAACCTTATTTTCATTGCCGGAGTGCTCACCGTCATCGTGTTTTTCTTGGTTTCCATTTGGATGCGAGTAAATTAACATTCCACCACAAGGACAATCTTTCTCCTTCTCCACCACTATGGCATATTTCTTGCAAGAAGACCCCAAAACAAGACAAAAAGCAAGAAAGAGGCATGAAACATATTACTTCACAATTCTCGCTCGTTGTTTCCCTGTTGTGTTTTTCCCTTTGTGGAAAGGCGCAATCGTCTCATGAAAGGGAAGAAAGCATTCCGTATGGAGATTTCGACAAGTGGATGGTGCGCGTCATCGACGAATCGCTCATCATCGGCGGACGAAGCAAATGCCTGTACGAAGTGGCGCCGGCGGACACCGTGCGGGGAGACATCCCGTATAAAAGCTCGTCCGAGTCCCCTTGGCGCACGTCGAACGTGATGGCCCGCGTGAGCGGAGTCACCAAGTGCAGCGTCTCCGTCTTTCCCGAACCCCGCGACAGCGGCTACTGCGTGCGGCTGGAAACGCTGCTGGACTCGTGCAAAGTATTCGGTCTCTTCAACATCAAGGTCTTGGTGCCCGGCACCATCTATATGGGCCAAATGATGGAACCCATCCGCGACACGAAGAACCCGCAAAGCAAGCTCAACGCCGGGGTGCCGTTCACCAAACGCCCCAAGGCCGTCGTCCTCGACTACAAATTCACCACCCCCGGCACAGACCACCGCATCAAATCCACCGGCTTCAGCCGCCAGCGGGAAGTGCCGGGCAGGGACTCGTGCGAGCTGTACGTCATCCTGCAAAAACGCTGGGAAGACGCCGAGGGCAACGTGTACGCCAAACGGGTGGGCACTCTCGTGCGGCGTTTTTACGAAAACACGCCGGAATGGATAAACAATTATCACGCGGACATCCTGTACGGAGACATCACCTCCCGTCCCGAATACCGTTCCTACATGCGGCTGATTCCCGAGGAAGAGTCCCTGTACTGCGTGAACAGCCGCGGCGAATCCGTCCCCATCCACGAGGTCGGATGGGCCGGCCCGGACGAAACGCCCACCCACCTCGTGTTCAGAGCGTCATCCAGTTGCGGGGAAGTCTATGTGGGCACTGTCGGCAACAAATTCTATCTTGACAACATTCGCCTTTCTTACGACCAACCCACCACGCCCGAGCCATGATTCCCGTCACAATCGTCATTTTCATCGTCGTCACCATCTATGTGATATTGTGCCACCCGAGCTTCGGCTGCGGCCCGCATGGAAAATACCTGGACCGGCTATGCGCATCCCCCAATTTCCGCAAGGGCAAATTCCACAACGAACTCACGAACCCCGCCCTGGCCAAAAACAAAAAACTAAGAATCATCCTTGAATTCCTCTCCAGACCCAAAAACAACCGCCACCCCTCAGCCCCCGTTTCCACCGTCAAACCCAACCTCCACGCCCTTCCCCAATACGAAGACGTCTACGTGTGGTTCGGCCATTCGTCCTACTTCTTGCAAATCGACGGCAAACGCTTCCTCGTGGACCCGGTCCTCACCAACAAATTTCCCACCTCCCTCCTGCTCCGCCCCTTCAAAGGAACGGACTCCTTTACCCCGAACGACATTCCCAACGTGGACTACCTCATCATCACGCACGACCATTGGGACCACCTCGACTATCCCACGATAAGGGCCTTGCGCTCCCGCGTCAACCTGTTCATCTGCGGGCTGGGCATCGGAGCGCACCTTGAATATTGGGGCATTCCGCGGGAAGCCATCATCGAGATGGACTGGCACGAAAGCCGCACCCTGGCCGGAGGCTTCACCATCCATTGCCTTCCGTCGCGTCATTTCTCCGGCCGCCGTTTCATCCCGAACGAGACCCTGTGGGCCTCCTATTTCCTACAAACTCCCACCTCCCGCATCTACATGAGCGGAGACGGGGGATACGACTCGCGCTTCAAAAGCATCTCGAAACAATTCGGGCGAATCGACCTCGCCATCCTTGAAAACGGACAATACAACAGCAACTGGGCGCAATACCACCTCATGCCCCACGAGCTCAAACAAGCCATCGACGACCTGCACCCCCACAAAGTGACCACGGTCCACCATTCAAAATACGCACTATCCAACCACCCGTGGCACGAGCCCTTGGAAAACGCGTTCCAACTCTCCCAAACCTGCCCCATGTTCATCCCCGTCCCCGGAGAAAGGGTCCATTTCAAAAACCCCGTCCCTGCGCCCTCACGCTGGTGGGACCTCAATTAAACCATGACGACATCCGTTCCAGAATTCAACGACGGACGGAAAAACGGCAAGCGTTCCACAAGAAAACGGCTCCCGACAAAATAAACGGAATGCTAAGCCACTGACCCACCGACAAAACGAAATCCTCCTCAAAAGCCACCTGCCGCTCTTTCGCGAACTCGACAAAGAACCGCGCCGAGAACACAAGAAAAAGGAAAAGCCCCCAATAAAGCCCCCGGCGCGTCAGTCCCAACCGGCGGTAAACAACCATGTTCAACACGAAAACGGCCAGATAGGCAAGAGCCTCGTAGAGTTGCGCAGGATGGCGCGGCAAACAATCGACACGCCCGAACACAAAAGCCCACGGCACCGTCGTCGGCAAACCGAGAATCTCGGAATTCGCAAGATTGCCCAAACGGATAAAGCACGCCCCAAGCGGAAGGACCAGTGCCAAAAGGTCAAGAAGCGACAGCATTCCCTGGCGGGTGCGCCAGGCGTAGACCACAAAGGACACCACAAGGGCAAAGGCCGCGCCGTGGCTGGCCATTCCCCGGTAACCGACAAACACCGCGCTCCCGTCCGCCTCCCATCTCACAGGCAGCAACATCTCCAACGGGTGGCGCAAATAATAGTCCGGCTCGTAAAAAAGGCAATGCCCCAAACGGGCGCCGACGAAAAGACTGACGACCGTCACCATGACAAGCTGCTGCAACCGAAACCAGGGCAGCCCCTCTCGGGCGTAAACCCGCCGCAGGACGAGAACGCAAAGCACCGCGCCCCCTATGAAAAGCAAACTGTACCACGTGACGGGAATCCCCGCCACCCGCACAGCCACCGGATTCAAATCCCAATGAACATAAGCCAACATACAATCCCAAATTTCCCGCGAATGTAGGGACAAAAAGCCGTCCCTTCCAGATTCTTTCCAAAAATATTGCCTACCTTTGCCAAAAACAGAGACCAAGGCTATGAAAATACTAATAATAGAAGACGAGAAAAGCCTGCGGGAAGTGATGGCCCGCTCGCTCGAAAAAGAACGCTTCGTGGTGGAAGAAGCCGGAGACTACGCCTCCGCCCTCCAGAAAATAAACGACTACGACTACGACTGCGTCCTGCTCGACATCATGCTCCCCGGAGGCAGCGGCCTCTCCATCCTCGAGGAACTCAAGCGCGCGCGCAAGCGGGAAAGCGTCATCATCATCTCGGCCAAAGACTCCATCGAGGACAAAGTGACCGGCCTGGACCTCGGCGCGGACGACTATCTGGCCAAACCGTTTCATCTGGCGGAGCTCAACGCCCGGGTAAAGTCCGTCATCCGCCGCAAACAAGCCGACGGCGACATGCACATCTCCATCGGCAACCTGTCCGTGTTTCCCGACCGCCACGAAGCCTCGATAGACGGCAAGGAGCTCAAACTAAACCGCAAAGAATTCGATTTACTCTATTATTTCGTCATCAACCCCGACCGCCTCATCAACAAGACCGCCCTCGCCGAGTCCGTGTGGGGCGACCGCATCGACCAGGCGGACAGCCTCGACTTCATTTACTCCCAAGTGAAAAACCTCCGCAAAAAAATGAAAACGGCGGGGGCGACCCCGGAAATCAAGGCCGTCTACGGATTCGGCTACAAATTAGTGTCGGAACCCGAGCCATGAAACTCATCCACTACACCATCGGCAAATTGTCCGTCGTGATGATTGTCATCCTCACGGTGTGGGCCGGCATATTCTATCTCAACATATTCGACGAGGTGTGGGACGAGACGGACGACAGCCTCGAAAATTTCAAAACCCTCATCATACGCCAGTTCATGCGCGACACGACCTCCTTGAATCTCGGCGACAAGGACCTGATGAGCCAATACCGCATCCGGCAAATCAGCGAGGAAGAGGCCGTCCGTTACCGGGAACGCTACTTCGACTCCACCCGCTTCTACGAGACGGAACTGGACTTCGACCCCATCCGGGTGTTGAAAACCGCCTTCCGGGGCCCCAACAACCACTATTATGAACTGACCGTGCAAATCTCGACCATGGAGCAGGACGACATGCTGCAGGCCATGCTGATGTGGATTGTCATCCTCTACGCCTCGCTGCTCATCTGTCTGATTATCGTGTCGCAAATCGTGTTCCGCAAAAGCTGGCGTCCGTTCTACCACCTGATGGACTGGCTGAGGGAGTTCACCCTTGGCGGCGACACACCTCCGCTGGACAATCCCACGAAAGTGAAAGAATTCCAAACGCTGAACGAGACCATCGCGCAAATGACCCGGCGGAGCGAAAAAATGTACAACCAGCAACGCCAATTCATCGAAAACGCCTCGCACGAATTGCAGACCCCCCTGGCCGTCTGTCAGAACAAACTGGAATTCCTGGCCGAAAACACCCCCTGCAACGAGGAACAGCTGCAGGAAATCGGGCAATTGCACGACACGCTGCGGCGCGCCATTCAACTCAACAAATCACTCCTTCTCCTTTCCCGAATAGAGAACGGACAGTTCCACGAGACTCACGACATCGACATGAACCGCCTCGTCCGGGAAACAGCCGAGGATTTCAACGAAATCTACGAGCACAAGGAAATCAAGACCCACATCAAGGAAGAGGACCAATGCGCGGCGCAGATGAACGACATGCTGGCGCACATCCTCGTGTCGAACCTCGTCAAAAACGCGATGACCCACACCCCTCCGGGCGGAGAAGTGACCATCGACATCAAAAGAAACGAGATACTCTTCAGCAACACCAGCGACAATCCCCCGCTGGACCCCGACCGCGTATTCACCCGCTTCTACCAATCGGACTACCGGAGAAAAGACTCCACCGGCCTGGGACTCGCCATCGTGAAAAGCATCGCGAACTTCTACCGATTCAATGTGGAATACTTTCACGACGGACGCCACAACTTCCGAATCAGCCTGTAAACCTCCCGGTTTTCGAAAAAAAACCGCCTTTTCCCAAATCTTTCCCAAATCCCGCCCTTACTTTGTGGCGACAAACAATGAAATATAAACCAAAACAAATAAGACTATGAACGCAAGAATCACCTTTTTAAGCATGCTGGCCATCGCCGGGACGGCAATGACAAGCTGCAACGACGACGACGACAAGTGGAGTCCGGAACAACAAATAACCAGCGCATTCGAGGCACGATACCCCAACGCATCCCGCGTGGAATGGGAACGTGAACGCGACTACTACGTGGCCGACTTCTGGCTCGACAATCAGGAAAAAGAAGCCTGGTTCACCAGCGACGGGCAATGGTTACTCACGGAAACCGACATCCCACTGGCCGACCTGCCCCAAGCGATACAGGAATCGTTCAACGCCAGCGAATACAAAGACTGGAGAATCGAAGACGTCGACAAACTGGAACGCCCCGACATGGACGACATCTACGTGCTCGACATCGAACTGGGAGAGCAAGACCTGGACCTCTACTATCTGTCCGACGGCACGCTGCTCCGCGCCTCGAACGACAACGGCAACGGGCACCACACCCCCTCGACCCTACCCGAGGCAATACGCACCCACATAGAGAACAACTATCCCGGAGCGAGCATCCTCGATTACGACATTGAAAACGGCGGCTACGAGGTGGACATCCTCCACGACCAAAAATACAAAGACGTACACTTCGACACCAGCAACAATTGGACCCACACCACATGGGACATCCGCGACGAGAATGAAGTAGAGGCCCAAGCGCGCGAAGCCATTGACGAGTATATGTCCACCAACAATTACATCTACATCGACGACGTGGACTACTACGAAAGCCCGTCGGCCAAATACTACATCGTCGAGTTCGAGGTCGGCGAAAGAGAAGATCGTGTCAAATTCGCCCTCGACGGCACAATACTACCGTAAGGCATGAAAAGAACGACACACATGGCAAGCGTGGCCCTGGCGGCCATGCTTGCTTTCGTCAACTGCAAGGGAGCCGGATTCTCCCCGCCCGACAACATCAAAGAAACTTTTGACGCCATGTATCCCGCCGCCAAATGGGTGTCGTGGAACATCGTCAACTCCTACCACGTCGCCGAGTTCACCCTCGACGCCGTCCGCTCCGAGGCATGGTTCGACACCCGGGGCCAGTGGAGCATGACCGAAAGCGACATCGCCTTCGAGCAGCTTCCCGTGGTCGTCCGCAACGACTTCGACGCCGGGGAATTCGCGAACTGGGAAATCGACGACATCGACAAACTCGAACGACAAGGCATGGAAGACCTTTACATTATCGAAGTCGAACGGGGCGACCAGGAAATGGACATCCACTACCTCGCCAACGGCACCCAAGTCAAAACCGTCATCCACGACGGCCCCAACACTCCCCCGGCCGACCTGCCGGAAGAAGTGAAAGCATTCCTGCAAAAAAAATACCCGGCGGCCAACATCATCGAAATCGAGGACGACAGGGGACTGCTGAACATCGGCATCCTGGACGACGACACCCGCAAAGAGGTCGTGTTCAACCACCGGAACAACTGGGTCGTCACCAACTGGGAAGTATATACCCCCGACGTGCCCTCCGCCGTGACGGCCACCCTGCGGGCATCCGCCTACGCCCAATACCAAATCGAGGACATCGAATACGAGGAACAAGCGGACGGCACGAACGTCTACATTTTCGAGCTGGAACTGGGCCACCAGGAAATCATTCTCCACATCGACGCGGAATCGGCGAAAATCATATCCGCCATTCAAGATAACTGACCTACCCAAAAATGAGAACCGAACCCGCAAAACACCCCAAAAATACCTAACAATAGGGATTGCCGCCCAACGTGCGGCGGCGTATCTTTGTCCTGTTCCGAAAGCGAATGATTAGATTGCGGATTACTCAAGGTGTTTTTGATTCTTATGCATGCAAAACCTCCCGTCCTCCAGGCGGGAGGTTAGCATATCCCCGCCTGTCATCACTTCACGATAAAGCCTGAGAAATCATTGTGCAGGAATCGGTTCAGCTCCTCCGGCGTGATGCGCACCTTGAAATGCCCGTCCTTCACGAACGAAATGTTACCCGTCTCCTCGCTCACCACCACGATATGGGCATCCGTGGCCGCGCTCATCCCAATCGCCGCCCGGTGGCGCAGCCCCATGCTCCCCGGAATGTTCATGTTGTCCGACACGGGCAGGATGCAACGCGCCGCCAGAATCTTATTGTCCGCGATAATCGCCGCCCCGTCATGCAGCGGCGAATTTTTGAAGAAAATGTTCTCCAACAGCTCCTCCGTCACCATCGCCTTGAGGAACACCCCCGTTTGCGCGTAATTGTACAGCTCCGAATTCTGCGACAGCACGATCAACGCCCCCGTCTTCGTCTTCGAGAAAAAATCGCACGCCCGCACGATGGCCTCCGCCACCTCGTCGTTCACCGAATGCTTCGTCAACAACCGATTCATGTTGAACAAGTTCTGAAGGTTATACTTGCTCCCCAGCAAAAGCAGGAAACGCCTCACCTCCTGCTGGAACACAATCAGCAAAGCGATGACTCCAACTCCCATGAACTGACCCAGTATCGAGGAAATCAACTCCATGTTCAACGCCTTCACCAACAACCACGCCACGTAGAACATAAAAATTCCCACGAAGATATTCACGGCCACCGTTCCTTTCACCCATCTGTAAACATGGTAGAAAACAAACGCCACAAGCAATATGTCCAATATGTCCCAAAAACCGAGGCTGATAAACAATAACATAATTCAGTAACTTTCTTTTCCGCGAATATACACCAAATTTCCATTCGTCGCCCTTTCCCGCCCCACAAATACGCCCCTTTTATACGGAGGCGTAACTTGGGTGTTGCCCGGGGGAAGGAGGCGGGCAGGGAGGGTGTAGCAAGGGTTCTGCTATTTGTCTGCTATTTGTTTTCTATTTGTCTGCTATTTGTTCACAAATACAAATCCAATCCCAAATAAATCGCTCACCACCTCCTAACCCCAAGCTACCCCCTCCCTTCCACCAAGATACCCACCGGATACCCCCAAGACAGGCGCGGAGTGTGCGTCGGAACAACTACAGGGAAGTATCCCGACTGAGGATATGGAAAAAACACTGGGAACGAGCGAGAATCAGTCAGCGGCGTTTCAGAATGACGAGAAGGACGGCGGCGAGAACAACAACGAGGCCCGCCACGTTGACCGGCGAAAGCCGCTCGTGGAAGTAGAGGACACCGACGACAATGGCAGTGAGCGGCTCGAGCGTTCCCAGCACGGAGGTGGGCACGGAACCGATAAGCTTCACCGCCACGACCAGCAAGCGGGCGGAAACAATCGTGCTGAGGATGGCGAGCTGCGCCATGTCGAGCAAAAAGCGAGGACGAGTTATCCACTCCAACTTGCCCTGCACCCCTCCCACAAGCAGGTAGAAGAACGCCGTGAACAACAAGGCGTAACACGTGAGCACGTCCGGATTCATGCGCCGGAGCACGGGCCGGTTCAACGCCACGATGTAAGAACCGTAGGTCAGAGTGGACGCAAGCACGAAAACCAGCCCCCGCCAGTCGACCTCGCCCGGAGTCCACGACAACAGGCCGACCCCGACAATCGCCAGCCCAATGCCCCATTTAACGACGGCCGCCAGCCGTTCCTTGTAGACAAGGCTCATCAAGACGGCCACCACGACAGGATAGAAGTAATGGATGGCGGTAGCCACCCCCGTGGGTATGTAATGATAGGAAAGCATGAGGAAAAAAGCCGTGACCCCGTAGCACCCCACTCCAGCCAACACCACTTCCCGCAACTCCGCGCAGGAAAGCCGCATATTGACGCGCCGCGCGAGAAGCCATACGGCGTAGACCACGCCGGCAATGCCATAGCGGTAGGCGAGGACC
Organism: uncultured Butyricimonas sp.; assembly: GCA_944320555.1. Taxonomy (GTDB): domain Bacteria; phylum Bacteroidota; class Bacteroidia; order Bacteroidales; family Marinifilaceae; genus CALUMT01. The sequence goes on from CALUHX010000029.1 coordinate 13,002, forward strand.
GTCTCGTTGTTCACCCCGTCGAGAATGGCCTGGTTCGCATACAAGGGAATCAACCCGAAGGTGGACGCCGACAATGCGGCGAGCAGGAATCCTTTTATCCGTTTCATTTTTTCTCTCGTCAAAAACGCCGCGAAAATAACAATTCTTCGTACATTTGCCCGACAAACAAAAACAGAAAAAAAACGATGAGACACATCTTGACTATCTTAGCATGCGCCTTGTTGGCGTTTCCAGCCGCCGCACAGACAGACAGCGCGGCGAAAAGCATTTTGGACAAGGCCGTGGCCGCCATCAAGGCCTATCCCGCAGTGGAAGTCACATTCGACCTTTCCATGATCAACGAGGCCGAGAACATCAAAGAGACCCATGCGGGGAAAGCCTACATGAAAGGCCAGATGTACCGCGTCGACGTGATGGACACTGAGAATTACTTCGACGGGGAGTTCATTTACACATACATGCCGGACGCGGGCGAAGTGAACATCAAGTTGCCCGAGGACGAGGAGGAGGAAATGCTGAACCCGACCATCCTGTTCGACCTCCACAACCAAAAATTCGACCAACGGCTCGTGGAGGAGAAGGAAGGCAAAGCCTACATCGAACTGACTCCCAAGACAGAACACCACCAAATCGCCAAAATCGGCGTGCTCGTGAACACGAAGACGAACCAAGTGGAGGAAGTCACCTCTTTCGGCAAGGACGGGAACAACGTGGTCATCAGCATAAAAAGCTTGAAGAAACCGGACAAGGAGTTGTCCGACGACTTTTTCAGATTCGACACGGCCGCCCATCCAGACGTGGAAGTCGTGGATTTAAGGTGAGCGTTCCCACACGGGCAAGGCAAAGCAAGCGTCTCAAAATGGCCGGCCATATCCCACCGTCGGCTTTGCCGCCAAAGGCCGTCCCAAAACCACCAAGCATACTCCACTGCCTGCTCCACAACACCTCCCTTATTTCAAGGGAGGAATTTAAATACTTGAACAGCAACACTGTTCAGCCCTCATCGAGTAGAGAGAACACTTCGAAAGGTGAAGAGAACATGCAACCAGCATTTGGGGACAGAATCTATTCAGACTGGAGATAAGGATTTGGAATTCGCATTTTGAGACAGTATCAATTTAAACATGAGAGTGAGTCGAAATGTGATGTTCATACCCCTACCCCCTTTCGGGGTACTTCCCCTACCTTAGGGGAAGAGTTTGCGAAGTAGAGTTATTCGACTGAATATCATTATGCTGCAATTCCTCGACTAAAATAGGGGAGGTGGCGGCAAAGCCGCCAGGGGGGTATAATTGGTTATTTCAACACACCCTCTCCCCTCACACAAGTGAGGCATCCCGAGGGGAAACTGGAGAGTGAAAACCGCATTTGGGAAGGATCTCTTATGCGTCATCCACACAACACACTGACTATCAAAACAAATCCAAAAACAAAAAAGCCAAAGGCGAAAGAAAAAAACTCTCCACACTTTTTGAGAAAATATCTTGTTTTTTTCCTTGATAATGGCGATTACAATACCTACATTCGCGCATATATTTTCCGGGTGCGCGATTTAAGGAGCCACCCGTGAAATAAAACGAGGAAAGAGACAGAACAGATAAACTAATTTATAATATCTTTTATCATGAAACCGACACATATTGAACACATTGGAATCGCTGTCGCAAGTTTGAATGACGCTATTCCGTTCTACGAAAAAGTATTGGGGCTAGAGTGCTACGCCATTGAAGAAGTAGCAGACCAAAAGGTGAAGACGGCGTTCTTCAAGGTGGGCCAAACGAAAATCGAATTGCTGGAACCGACAAGCCCCGACAGCACGATTGCCAAATTCATCGAGAAAAACGGAGGCGGCATGCACCACATGGCTTTCGCCGTGGAGGACGTGCAAACGGCGTTGAACGACGCAGCCGCAGCCGGATGCCAATTAATCGACAAGGCGCCGCGCGGAGGAGCCGAAGGCTTGAGAATCGGATTCCTGCACCCGAAGAGCACTTGCCGGGTATTGACGGAACTTTGCGGCAAGAAATAATTTAGACAATCATTTCAAAAGGAACCATTATGACAAATCAAGATAAAGTCAAGGAATTAATTGACTTACGCGCGAAAGCGAAACTGGGGGGTGGAGAGAAACGCATCGACTCCCAGCACAAGAAAGGGAAATACACGGCGCGCGAGCGCATCGCCATGCTGGTGGACGAGAACAGCTTCGAGGAGTTTGACATGTTCGTCACTCACCGTTGCCACAACTTCGGCATGGAGAAGACATCGTTCCTCGGGGACGGCGTGGTTACCGGCCAGGGGACCGTCAACGGACGGCTGGTGTTCGTGTTCGCACAAGACTTCACCGTGTTCGGAGGCGCCCTTTCCGAGACGCTGGCACAAAAGATTTGCAAGGTGATGGACAAGGCCATGAGCGTGGGAGCGCCCGTAATCGGGCTGAACGACTCCGGCGGCGCCCGTATCCAGGAGGGAGTGAACTCTTTGGCCGGATACGCCGAGATTTTCGAGCGCAACATTTTGGCTTCCGGGGTCATTCCTCAGATTTCAGCCATTTTCGGCCCGTGCGCCGGCGGAGCCGTGTACTCTCCCGCATTGACGGATTTCATCCTGATGTCCGACAAGACTTCCTACATGTTTGTCACCGGACCGAAAGTGGTGAAGACCGTGACGGGCGAGGACATCACGACGGAGGAGCTGGGCGGCGCCGAGATTCATTCCACGAAGTCCGGAGTTTGCCATTTCCTGGCCGCCAACGAGGAGGAAGGAATCGCATTAATCCGCGACCTGCTCTCCTACCTGCCTTCCAACAATCTGGAGGAGGCTCCGATGATTGTCTGCAACGACCCCATCGACCGTCTGGAGGACAAATTGAACAGCATCATTCCGGACAATCCGAACCTGCCGTACAACATGATGGAAGTCATCGAGGGAATCGTGGACAACGGGAAGTTCCTGGAGGTGCACCAACATTACGCCCGGAACATCATCGTGGGATTCGCGCGGATGGGCGGCCGCTCAATCGGCATCATCGCCAACCAGCCGAGTTTCTACGCCGGCGTGCTCGACATCGAGGCCTCGCGGAAGGCGGCCCGTTTCGTGCGCTTCTGCGACTGCTTCAACATTCCTATCCTGACGCTGGTGGACGTGCCGGGATTCTTGCCGGGACGCATTCAAGAATACGGCGGAATCATCACGAACGGAGCGAAACTGCTGTTCGCTTACGGAGAAGCCACCGTACCGAAAGTGACCGTGACGCTGCGTAAGTCCTACGGAGGAGCGCACGACGTGATGTCATGCAAGCAATTGCGCGGCGACTGCAACTACGCTTGGCCGACGGCCCAAATCGCCGTGATGGGAGCCAAGGGAGCCATCGAAATCCTGTACGGCAAAGAGCTGGCCAACATAACCGATCCGGAAGAGAAGGCCAAGTTCATCGCCGAGAAAGAGAAGGAGTACAACGACACGTTCGCCAACCCGTACAAGGCCGCCTCTTACGGCTACATCGACGACGTCATCGAGCCGCGCAACACGCGATTCCGCGTCATCCGGGCCTTCCAGTCCTTGCAGACGAAGCGCGTGACAAACCCAATGAAGAAACATTCCAACATACCTTTATAATAGAAGCGATATGACAATGTTAGCAATCAATTGGGGCTTTGCGCTCTTGGTCACGGTGGTGGGCATGGTGGTGGTGTTCTTATTGCTTATCGTCTTGATCTGGATCATCAACTTACAAACGAGCATTATCCATGGCTCCAAGAAAAGCCCGAAACGGGTGGAGGCCAAGGTGGATTCCGCAGTGACGACGGAAGAGCACCCGACTCCCCACGAGCAGGCCGCCATCGCCATGGCCATGCACTTGTATTTTGACGCCCACGACGAGGAGCCTCACGTGATTACCATCCAAGAAGTCGCAAGACGTTATTCACCTTGGAGCTCCAAAATTTACAGCATGAGAAATTTCACCAAGTAAAAACAAAAGCACTATGATAAACAAGTTTAAAATCACTATAGACGACAATGACTTCGAAGTCACGGTGAACGAGACCGAGCACAACAAAGCGAAAGTGGAAGTGAACGGCATATCCTATGACGTGCGCTACGAGAACAAAAGCACGGTGGCTTCCCCCCTCACCCGCAAGGTGGCAGGACCGGTAGCCCCGCAAGTGCAGGTGCAACAACCGACGACAACAACCCAGACGACCATCAAGTCGCCGCTTCCTGGCACAATCTCGTCCATCAACGTGAAAGTGGGCGACGAAGTAAAACGGGGCGACACGCTTATCGTAATGGAAGCCATGAAAATGGAGAACAACATCATGGCAAGCAGCAACGGCCAAGTGAAAGCGATTCATGTTACTGTCGGACAAAGTGTTTCACAAGACGACCCGCTCGTAGACTTGGGTTGATTCACCGTAAAATAGTTTGCAATGAGACAGATAACAAAGTATCTTTTGGGGATGGCCGCCTTCATCGGGCTGTTTTTCGTCCCCTTTGCTGCGGGAGCGGAAGAAATAGACTTGGCCGAGAAGATGACCAAATTCGTGAACGACACGGGTTTCGCCAAGATTGGAGGCGAGAATTGGACTTGCATCATCATGATTTTGCTGTCGTGCGTGTTGCTCTATCTCGCCATCGTGAAAAAGTTCGAGCCACTGCTGCTACTGCCCATCGCATTCGGAATGTTGCTTTCCAACCTTCCGGGAGCGGGCATGTTCCATGCCGAGTTTTTCGAAGGCGGTCAAGTGCATTGGGAATCTTTCCGGAACGCAAGCAACGCGGGCATTCTGGACTACCTCTATTTAGGTGTGAAAGCGGGACTCTACCCGTGTATCATCTTCATCGGGGTGGGCGCCATGACGGACTTCGGTCCGCTGTTGGCCAATCCGAAAAGCTTCCTTTTGGGAGCCGCCGCACAAATCGGAATCTTCGTGACCTTCTTGGGTGCGTTGGCGTTGGGATTCACATTCCCACAGGCAAGTTCCATCGGCATCATCGGTGGAGCCGACGGCCCGACCGCCATTTATTTGACATCCAAACTGGCTCCTGAATTGTTAGGCCCGATCGCCATCGCCGCCTACTCGTACATGGCGCTGGTTCCCGTCATCCAGCCGCCCATCATGAGAGCGTTAACGACGAAAAAAGAGCGCGAGATTGTAATGACACAATTGCGCAAAGTGTCCAAGACCGAGAAGATCATCTTCCCCATCGTGGTGACAATTTTCGTGTCGTTGCTGTTGCCTTCCGCAGCCTCCTTGATCGGCTGCTTGATGCTCGGCAACTTGATGCGCGAGTGCGGGGTGGTTGACCGCTTGAGCAAAACGGTGCAAAACGAATTGATGAACATCACGGTGATTTTCTTGGGAATCTCCGTGGGCGCCACGGCCACTGCCGACGCTTTCCTGAACTTCCAGACTTTGGGAATCCTTTGCCTGGGAGTCATCGCTTTCGGCTTGGGAACAGCAGGCGGCGTGCTTTTGGCCAAGTTCATGAACCTCTTTATGAAGAACAAGATCAATCCGCTTATCGGCTCCGCCGGAGTTTCCGCCGTGCCGATGGCCGCCCGTGTTTCCCAGAACGTGGGACAGGAAGCCAATCCAAGCAACTTCCTGTTGATGCACGCCATGGGACCGAACGTGGCCGGAGTAATCGGCTCCGCCGTTGCGGCCGGTATCCTCTTGTCTTTCATGGGATAAGAAATAATTCACAACAAAAGGGAGTGTGTTTCTTTCAAGGGACACACTCTTTTTACATTCAACACATACGATTATGACAACAAAAGGATTTGGAAGCGACAACTTCTCCGGCGTGCTGCCGGAAGTCTTCCGGGCATTGGAAGCCGCAAACACGGGACACGAACACTCGTATGGAGAGGACCGCTACACGGAAAAGGCCGTCGGCGACTTCAAACAACTGTTCGGGGAGGACATCGAGGTCTATTTCGTGTACAACGGAACAGGAGCGAACATCCTCAGCCTCTCGGCATTCTCGCAATCCTACCATGCCGTCGTCTGCGCCGAAACGGCGCACATCAACGTGGACGAATGCGGAGCCATCGAACAACAGACGGGATGCAAGCTGCTCACCGTGGCCACCCCGGACGGCAAGTTGACCGTGGACCTGATTCGGCGACACATCCACGACTTCGGCAACCAGCACGCCGCACAGCCCCGCATGATATCCCTGACTCAATGCACGGAACTGGGCACGCTGTACACTCCAGAAGAATTGCGCACGATATGCGACTACGCCCATTCCCACGGCATGTACGTGCACATGGACGGAGCCAGGTTGGCGAACGCAGTGGCCACCTTGGGCTGTTCTCCGGCCCGCATCACCAAAGAAGCGGGAATCGACGTGCTCAGTTTCGGGGGCACCAAAAACGGCATGATGTTCGGCGAGGCCGTAATCTTTTTCACCAAACCGACCATCAAAGAAGTAAAGTACGTCAGGAAACAAGCCATGCAACTGCACTCGAAATCCCGCTTCATCGCCGCCCAGTTCTCCGCCGTGTTACAAGACGACCTCTGGCTGAAAAGCGCAGCCCATGCCAACGCCATGGCCCGCAGACTGGCCAAGGAAGCCAGTCGGATACCCGGAGTGGAAATCATCCGGGAAGTGCAAGGCAACGAAGTGTTCGCCCGCATCCCGCGGGAACACATCGAGCGCCTGCAGGAAGCCTGTTTCTTCTATGTATGGAACGAGGCGAACGCCGAGGTCAGGTGGGTCTGCTCGTTCGACACCACGGAAGACGACATCCGCGACTTTGTGGCCTTGCTTCAAAAAGAACTGGCGGAATGAAAAGCCGGGAAATCATCCGCACGGAAGACGGAAGCGACACCTTGTATGTGCCGGAACTCAACGAATGCTATCATTCAATTCACGGCGCATTACAAGAATCCGCACACATCTTCATCCGCAACGGCCTCGACACTTGCGGCGGGACAAACCTCCGCATTCTCGAGGCCGGCTTCGGCACAGGCCTCAACGCCTGTCTCACATTGCTCCGCGCCGCAGAAACGGGAAAACGAATCGTGTACCATTCTTTCGAGAAATACCCGCTAAGCGGCGAGGAACTCTCCCGCCTGAACTACACAAACCCCGCCAAAGAGAAAAACGCCGGGCTCTTCCTGCGCCTCCACGAGGCGCCCTGGAACGAGGAGGTGGAAATCAGTCCCGGCTTCCACTTGCACAAGCATCTCGCCGATTTCAGCGAGGCGGAATTCCCGCCCCTTTTCGACCTTGTTTATTACGACGCCTTCGCACCGGATGTCCAGCCGCACTTGTGGAGCGAGGAAATTCTGGGCAGATTTTGCCGAGCCTTGAAACCCGAAGGGACATTCGTCACGTATTGCGTGAAAGGAACAGTGAAACAAACCCTGCGCAACCTCGGCCTGACAGTCAAACGCCTTCCCGGCCCTCCAGGGAAACGGGAAATGTTGCGGGCTACAAAGATTGGAATACCTCAAGAGAAAACGCCCCTTCCTCCGCCTTACGACAAAAACAAAGCGTAAAAACCATATCATAACCCTTAAGCATGATGACCGACCAAGAACTCAAAGAATTGCTGGACGAAAAATACAGAGAATACTGCAAAGCGGACTTTTTCATTGAGACTGACCCCATTCAGATTCCGAAAATGTTCGAAGAGAAGGAAGACATCGAAATCTCCGGTTTCCTCGCCGCATCGCTGGCATGGGGACAACGCCCGACCATCATCAAGAAGTGCAAGGAATTGATGCGCCTTATGGACTACGCCCCGCATGACTTTCTAATGAATGCGGAGGAAAAGGATTACAGACGGTTTCAAATGTTCAAACACCGCACGTTCAACGCCTACGACTGCGCCTATTTCTTGCGCTCCCTGTCCAACATCTACCGTAACCACGGAGGCCTGGAGCAAGTATTCACACAAGCCTACCAGCAACACGGCGACATGTTCAAAACTCTCGGAGAATGGTACCGCATTTTCACGGAACTTCCCGCACAGCCGAGAGTGCTCCGCCATGTGGCCAATGTGGACAAAGGTTCCGCCGCAAAACGGGTGAACATGTATCTGCGCTGGATGGTCCGCCGGGAGGGGGAGGTCGATTTCGGACTGTGGAAAGAGATTCCACCTTCCGCCCTCCTCATCCCGCTGGACATTCATACGGGCGAGACGAGCCGACAACTCGGTCTCCTCACCCGCAAACAAAACGACCGGAAAGCCGTGGCGGAACTGACAGCCCGCCTTCGGGAATTCAATGCGGAAGACCCCATCCGTTACGACTTTTCCCTTTTCGGGTTAGGGGCGTTCCCCCAATGACAACCACCGGTTCTCTCCCCGCCGACAAGGCCGGTCACGCCAACAACATTCCGGCGGCCACCTCTTTTGCGGCCTCCTCCGAAACAATCTTCTTCAAAATGGCCAGCCCGAAGCAAACCGCAAACCCGGGGCCTTTTCCCGTAATCAAGTTCCCATCCTCCACGACACCGTCTTCCCGCATGTCGGCATTCGGCAAATAACTCTCGAAACCGGGGTAGCAAGTCATTTTGTATTTACGGTCCATTTTCAAATTCCCCAGCACCAAAGCCGGAGCCGCACAAATGGCCGCCACGTTCCCGCCCAAATCAAAGTGACGTTGCAACCATCCTGTCAATTCCCGGCAATCGGCAAGGTTTTGCGCTCCCGGAAGTCCTCCCGGCAATATTAGGAAATCGGCCTCGCCACCAACCACATCTTTCAACAGACGGTCGGCCTTGACAGGAATCCCATGCGCGCCAACCACTTCAAGCCCCTCGGAAACAGAAACGGTTTCCACGTCCACATTCCCGCGTCTTAAAACATCCACCACGGCCAAGGCTTCCACTTCCTCGAAACCTTCGGCCAAAAACAAAAATGATTTCTTCATAGGCATACTTTTAAATATCTGCTCCAAACTTACGAAATAAATAAGACAAAAAAAAGAGGCGCGTCTTACGACACGTCTCTCTTATGGATGTTTAAAATTATCAACCTAAATACGCTTTCAACAACTTGCTGCGCGAGGAATGGCGCAAACGGCGAATCGCCTTCTCCTTAATCTGCCGAACGCGTTCCCGCGTCAGTCCGAATTTCTCGCCAATCTCTTCCAACGTCATTTCTTGGCATCCGATACCAAAGAAAAGTTTGATGATGTCGCGCTCGCGCTCGGTCAACGTGGCCAAGGCCCGCTCGACCTCCGTGGACAAAGACTCGTTCATCAATGTCTTGTCGGCGACAGGCGAATCGTCATTCACCAACACATCCAACAAGCTATTGTCCTCTCCTTCCACAAACGGAGCGTCCACCGAAATATGTCTGCCGGAAACCCGCAAGGTGTCAGCGATTTTCTCCGCCGGGATATCCAATATCTCCGCCAATTCCTCCGGTGAGGGGCGGCGTTCGTGCTCTTGCTCAAAACGGGCGTACGCCTTATTGATTTTATTCAAAGAACCGACCTGATTCAACGGCAAGCGGACGATACGCGACTGTTCCGCCAACGCCTGCAGAATGGATTGGCGAATCCACCACACTGCGTAGGAAATGAATTTGAATCCCCGAGTTTCGTCAAACTTCTCAGCCGCTTTGATCAAACCCAGATTACCCTCGTTAATCAAGTCCGGCAGGCTCAATCCTTGATTTTGGTATTGTTTTGCCACGGACACAACGAAACGCAGATTCGCACGAGTAAGCTTCTCCAACGCCCTTTGATCACCTTTCCGAATCCGTTGAGCAAGCTCCACTTCCTCTTCCACCGTAATCAATTCCTCTTTTCCAATCTCCTGCAAATACTTGTCGAGAGACGCACTCTCTCGGTTCGTTATTGATTTTGTTATCTTTAGCTGTCTCATAATATACTAAATATTCTCCCCGAAAATATGCCGCAAAGGTACGACTTTTTATTTACAATATCTATACTCTGAAATCGCTCTCCCGTCCAATTAACTTTTTTTAGTCCTGCGGCGACAAAGCGAAATATTCCACCCTTCCTTTGGGGGAAATCGTCGTCAATAGCACGCCTTCGTTCTCCGCCATTTTCAAGGCCCGGACCAAATCCTCCTTATCGTAAATGACCATATTGTTAATCTTCACGATAATCGTCCCTTCCGACAATCCCAACGCCTTGAAAGGCCCGTTCTTCAACTCTGTGATTTTGACGCCCTTGTTAATGCCGTAACGGTAACGGTCCTCCCGACTCAACGACTCCACCGTGGCCCCCAAGATGCCTTCCGTGTGCCCGTCCACGACGGAAGTGTCGCCATAAGTGTTCTGCAACACCACGTCGAAATCTTTCAGCTTGCCGTCACGCTTGACCGTAATTTTCACCGTGGCGCCGGGATGATACTTGCCCAACTGCCCTTGAAACGCAGGCGCCGTGTTCACATCGATACCGTTTATCTTCTTAATCACGTCCCCCTCTTTCAGACCGGCCTTGGCAGCGGCACCGCCCTCCACCGCCTCCACCACATAAATTCCGCCAATCTCATCCAGCCCCAACTTCTTTACCACCTCGTCCGTCACTTCCACCATGCGGATACCGATGACGGCGCGTTGCACCATGCCGAATTCCTTCAAGTCGCCCACCACTTTCCGGGCAATATTCGCCGGCACAGCGAAAGAATACCCCGTGTAGGAACCCGTGGGCGACTCGATAGCCGTGTTGATTCCTATCAATTCCCCACGCGCGTTCACCAACGCTCCACCACTGTTTCCAGGGTTCACCACAGCATCCGTCTGCAAGAAAGACTCGAGACTCATTTCCCTTCGGTTAATTCCCAACTCCCGCGCCTTGGCGCTAATAATCCCGGCAGTGACCGTGGATGTCAAATTGTAAGGATTTCCCACGGCCAGCACCCACTCGCCCAACTCCACGTCGTCCGAGTTGGCGTATTCCAAATAAGGCAGCCCAGTCTCCTCTATCTTCAACAGAGCGATGTCCGTATTGGGGTCAGTCCCCACAAGCGTGGCCTCATACTCCTTTTTGTTATTCAACGCAACCGTGATTTTGTCGCTGTCTTCGATCACGTGGTTGTTCGTGATGATATATCCGTCCTCCGAAACAATGACTCCCGAACCGGAGCCCATCCGCTGCGGCACTTCCCGCGTGCGAGGAGCCGTGCCGTAGAAAAAGTCCAACAAAGGGTTGCTCATGTATTCCTGCCCCATCTGTACCGTTTTAACATGCACAACCGCCGGAACTGTCTTTTTGGCAGCATAACGCAAGTCTACGCTTCCCGCTCCCGCAGCAGGTGTCTGGTTTCCCACGGCCAAAGCCGCAGGCTTGGCACTCACGGGTGAAGCGATTTCCCATTGCGAGACGGAGACATCCTTGTCACCTTGCAACGCATTCACGCCCAAAAAAGCGACACATCCTCCCGCAATGCCCAAACCTAATGTCAATAGTGTTTTCTTCATTGTCATATCTTTACCTTTTAATCGTCAAAACAATCAATCTTTTACGACAATAAAAGTAACAATATCTCTGCCAACCACACGTTAACAATCTCCTAATTAATATACCTTAACCGCCTTAACTCTATCTTGACATTCCCGGCAACCGCATGTATCCCGCCCTTTGCCGGCGGGCAGGAAAGGGATAGCTTGTGTTGATAGGCTACCCAAGAAAAACAAGCGGGGACTGCTTTATGCTCAGCCCCCGCTCTAGTATTTTGTCTTTTCAGTTCCTCAGACCCGCTTTATTTCACCGGCTCCAATTGAATCGTGAAATGGCGCATCAAAGGAGCCTCCCATGTTATACGGTATCCGTGGTTGATTTGCTCGCGGCGGTCAAACACGTTCTTCAAGGCCACGGCGATTACGTCCATGTGATTGTTCGTGTACACACGACGCGGGATGGCAAGACGAAGCAAATCCAATCCGCCAAAACGGTTCTCCCGGGTGACGGGGTCTCGGTCGGCCAGGATGTAACCGATCTCGCAGCCGCGGATTCCCGCCTCCAGATACAACTCTACGGTCAACGTCTGGGCAGGGAACTCTTCTTTCGGCACGTTGGTCAACACTTTCGTGGCATCCACGAAGATGGCGTGTCCGCCGGCAGGACGTTGGTAAGGAATGCCAAACTCGTCAAGCCGGGAAGCCAAATATTGCACTTGCTTGATACGGGTTTCCAGATTGTCGAATTCCGTGTTCTCGTCCAAACCAATGGCCAAGGCGTTCATGTCGCGGCCGTTCATGCCTCCATAGGTGAGGTATCCCTCAAATTGAACGCAATACCCCTTGGCTCCGTCATACCAATCCTGATGGCGGGTGGCGATGAATCCGCCCATGTTCACGATAGCGTCTTTCTTGGCACTCATCGTCATGCCGTCGGCATAGCTGAACATCTCTTTCACAATCTCTTTGATTGTCTTGTTCTCGTAACCTTTCTCACGGGTCTTGATGAAATAAGCGTTCTCGGCAAAACGGGCGGAGTCGAAAATGACGCGCTTGCCGTATTTGTCGGCGATGGCGCACACTTCCCGCAAATTTTGCATGGAAACGGGCTGGCCGCCTGCGGTGTTGTTGGTGATGGTGACGATGATGAACGGCACTTTGTCGGCGTGCTCGGCCATCACTGCCTCCAGCTTCTTGGGATCCACGTTCCCCTTGAACGGAATCTCGAGCTGGGTGTCCTTGGCCTCGTCGATGGTCACGTCCCAAGCCGTGGCGTGGCGTCCTTCGATATGTCCCTTGGTAGTGTCGAAATGGGAGTTGCCCGGAACAATATCGCCCTCATGCACAAGATAAGAGAACAACACGTTCTCGGCCGCACGTCCCTGATGGGTGGGGATAACATATTCAAAGCCGGTAAGGCGAGTAATCATTTCCTTCAATTTGAAGAAAGATGTCGCTCCAGCGTAGCTTTCGTCGCCCAACATCATTCCAGCCCATTGACGGTCGCTCATGGCTCCGGTTCCAGAGTCCGTAATCAAATCAATGTACACATGTTCCGCCGGCAACTGGAACACATTGTAATGAGCTTCTTTTATCCATTTCTCACGCTCCTCGCGCGTGCTTTTGTGAATGGGTTCAACCATCTTGATTTTCCAAGATTCAGCAAATGGTAATTCCATAGTCTAAACTTTTAATGGTTAATGATAAATTATTCTGATGTAAATAATCGCAGCACAGGTTTTGAACCTAAAGGAAAGGAAGAAAGAAAACGCATCCTTTAGCCCAAGAAAGCATCACGCTTCTTGATATTCAAATAAAGCTGGTTCAATATAATCATGCATCTCGTTTTCATGGAAGCAAATTTGCGAATAATAAAAAAAAAGACCAAGTATTTCGGTCTTTTTTTCTGCCTTTATCTTCTCTTTTTCCCTTTTCGTTTTGCCAACACGGCCCGCCGGTTATCCTCCGCCGTCTTTGCGTTCTTCGCTTTTTTGTCATGAAAGGCCCCGCCCCCGCGAGGCACTCCCCGCTGGTAGACAATGTTGTTCGTCTGCACTTTTTCCTCGTCAAGCAGGACATCGGAGATTTCCAAATCGTCAGGCAACTCCAACACAGGCACCTGCTGGCCAATCAGTCGCTCTATCTCATCGAAACGCTCTTCCTCTGAAGCGGAAACGAAACTAATGGCCACCCCCTCTTTCCCCGCTCGGGCCGTACGCCCGATACGATGGACGTATTCTTCGGCCATCGAAGGAATGTCGAAGTTTATCACGTGGGTCACATCCTGCACGTCGATTCCCCGAGCCGCCACATCGGAAGCCACAAGAATGCGGGAGTCTCCTTCCTTAAAGGCCCGCAAGGCCTTCAAGCGCGTATTTTGCGCCTTGTTGGAGTGAATCACGCTCAACTCGCCCTGCCAGTAATCGGCCAGACGCTCCACAATACGGTCGGCGTTGCGTTTAGTTTCCGTGAACACCATCACTTTGCGGAAGTTATCCTTGTCCTCCAAGAGCGTTTTCAACAAATTGATTTTTGTCATAATGTTAGGCACGTCGTAACGTTCCTGCGTCACTTCCTCCACAGGCGTGGCCTGGCGGGCGACCTCCACCCGCACCGGGTTGACAAGAAAGTCCTCTGCCAATTTTGCCACCGCTTCCGAGAAAGTCGCGGAAAAAAGCAATGTCTGGTGGCGTTCCGGCAAGACCTCAAAAATGCTTTTCAATTGTGGCAGAAAGCCCAAATCCATCAAGCGGTCGGCCTCGTCAACCACCACGGTTTTTATCAATTTCGTTCTCAGAATACCATTATAATATATGTCCATGAAACGCCCTGGAGTTGCGACCAACAAATCAACCCCGTCGAATACCCGGTCTTGCTGAGTACGGATGTTCGTACCGCCATACACGCCCACACAACGGATATCCATGTATTCCGTCAGCAATTCCACGCTTTCGCACACCTGCACCACCAGTTCCCTCGTCGGCACCACCACCAACGCTCTGGGCACCAACCCCTGCGCATAATGTAACTTCATCAACATCGGTATCAAATAGGCCAAGGTTTTCCCTGTACCCGTTTGAGCGATTCCAATCACGTCCTTTCCCGCCCGACTCAACGGGAACACCTCTTTCTGGATGGGGGTCGGCTCCTCAAACCCCACATCCTCCAACGCCCGCAATATTTGCTTGCTTATATTCAATTCTTGAAATCCCATATATTTCCTATCAGCGTTTTTCCATTGTCTAAGGTCCCGCAAAGGTACAAAAAAAAGACGCGCCACAAACAACGGGCTATGCTCATATTCCCTCCTCCACATTTTATTTTCCTATACGACACGCCTCCCAAAACACAAACGCAAATCACTATCAATAAGACACATAACAAAAATCGACCACTTTAAGAAATTATTTGGCTCCCAATCGCTTGTTTTTCCCAGAAAAATGATTTAATTTTATAGCAATTAAAAACCTCAAAATTACTACGCTATGACTTACACTATTACGTTCAACGAATTAAGAAAGATTAAAGACATGCTACCACACGGAAGCATGCAAAGGATTGCAGACGAGTTGGGAATCAGCACGGACACCGTACGTAATTACTTCGGAGGAGACAATTATGAAAACGGCTCCGCAGCGGGAATCCACGTGGAAAAAGGCCCGGACGGCGGCCTTGTCGTGTTGGACGACACCACTATCCTCGACAGGGCGAAAGCCATTCTAAACGTGTAAGCGTAAAAAAGTGACGCCGGGAACAAAAAGAGAGCATGTTCCCGGCATTTTTATTAATTTCGCAGGCACAAAGCAATGCCCGCCGAGGGGTATTTGCACTAATAAATCAGACGTATGAGCAAGATTATACTAAAAGCCGGAAAAGAAAAATCCCTGCTGCGAAGACACCCGTGGGTGTTCTCCGGGGCCATCGCCCAAATCGAAGGACAGCCTGCCGAGGGCGACATTGTGAAAGTTTACAGCCACACCCAAGAATTCCTGGCCGCAGGCCATTACCAAATCGGAAGTATCGCCGTCCGCATACTTTCCTTTGACGAGCGTCCCATCGACCAGCCATTCTGGAAAGAACGTATCGGACAAGCTTATCGCACCCGAATCGCCATCGGCCTGGCCGACAATCCGCACAACAATGTGTACCGTCTCGTGCACGGCGAGGGAGACGACCTGCCCGGACTGGTCATCGACTATTACGCCGGAGTGGCCGTCGTTCAATTCCACTCGGTAGGCATGTACCACAATAAGGATGAAATCTGCAGGGCGTTGCAGGAAGTCATGGGCGATCGCCTCACAGCCATTTACGACAAATCCGAGAGCACCCTGCCCTACAAAGCGGGGCTTCAGCCACAAAACGGTTACATCTGGGGGCAGTCTGACAATTTCACCGCCATGGAGAACGGCCTTCGCTTCAACGTAGACTGGATTGAAGGACAAAAGACAGGATTTTTCATCGACCAACGGGAGAACAGGGCCTTGCTCGAACGTTACGCCCGCAGGCGGGACACGCTCAACATGTTTTGCTACACGGGAGGTTTCTCCTTTTACGCAATGCGAGGCGGCGCGCGCCTTGTCCATTCCGTGGATTCTTCCGCCCGAGCCATCGAACTCACCAAACAAAACGTGGAACTCAATTTCCCGGAAGACAGCCGCCATGAGGCGTTCGTAGACGAAGCGTTTCACTTCCTAGAACACGCCAAAGACCGCTACGACCTTATCGTTCTCGACCCTCCGGCATTCGCCAAGCATCAGAAAGTACTCGACAACGCAATTCAAGGCTACAAAAAGCTCAATCGCAAAGGCATTGAAATCATCCGCAGCGGGGGCATCATCTTCACATTCTCATGCTCCCAAGTCATGACAAAAGAATTGTTCCGCCAAACGGTGTTCACCGCAGCCGCAAACACGGGCCGCCGGGTCAAGATTCTCCACCAACTCACCCAGCCAGCCGACCACCCCATCAACATCTATCATCCCGAGGGAGAATATCTCAAGGGCTTGGTCCTGTATGTGGAGTAATGAAAAAAGAGGGAGAGTCTCCCTCTTTTTCATCAGCACAAAGTTTTAGCCACGTTCATCACGTCCTGCGCCAACCGGTTGGCGGCAACCTCGTCCCGCGCCTCAGAATAAATGCGGATGATAGGCTCCGTGTTGGACTTACGCAGATGAACCCAACCGTCCTTGAAATCTATCTTGACCCCGTCAATATCCGTTATCTTTTCTGAAGCGTATCTCGCCTTTAACCCATCGAGAATCTTGTCGACGTCCATTCCCGGAGTAAGGGTCATCTTGTTTTTGGAAATATAGTAACCCGGATAAGTCGCCTTCAAATCCGTCATGGTTTTTCCTTCCGCCACGAAATGCGACAAGAACAGACCGACTCCCACCAAAGCGTCGCGTCCGTAATGGCTCGCTGGATAAATGACACCTCCGTTCCCTTCCCCTCCAATCACTGCGCAGACCTCTTTCATTTTGGCCACCACATTGACCTCACCGACGGCCGACGCATAATATTGTTGTCCATGTGCGAGAGTCACGTCACGCAAGGCCCTCGACGAGGAAAGGTTGGAAACGGTGTTGCCCGGCGTGTGCCTCAACACATAGTCCGCCACGGCCACCAAAGTGTATTCCTCCACAAACATTTCTCCATTCTGGCAAACCAAGGCCAAACGATCGACATCCGGGTCCACAACGATACCCAAATCCGCACCACATTCTTTGATTTTCTCTGAAATCTGGGTCAGATTCTCCGGAATTGGTTCCGGATTATGGCTGAAATGTCCCGTCGGCTCACAATTAAGCTCTACGATATCCTTAACGCCCAGAGCCCGCAACAGAGCCGGAATGACAATTCCTCCCACGGAATTGACCGCATCCACCACAATCTTCAAACCAGCCCGCTCTATTGCGTCACGATTCACCAACTCCAAGCCCAGCACTTGTTGAATATGGTAGTCCGTGTAATCTTTCACAACCACGGAACCCAGGTGGTCCACATCCGCATACTCGAAAGACTCTCGTTCCGCCAACTCTAGCACCTGTCCTCCGTCGGCAGCCGAGAGGAACTCTCCGTCACGATTAAGCAATTTCAATGCGTTCCACTGCTTGGGATTATGGCTCGCAGTAAGAATAATGCCACCATCCGCCTGTTCCGCCACCACGGCAATTTCCGTCGTGGGAGTGGTCGCCAATCCGATATTCACGACATCATGCCCCAAAGCACACAAAGTCGCTTCCACCAATTTGGCGCACATTTCACCAGAAACACGGGCATCCCGCCCCACCACAATTTTGGTTTTTTCCTTTCCCGCGCCATTTTTCAGCCAAGTGGCGTAAGCAGACACGAATTTAACTATATCCAAAGGGGTCAGATTATCTCCCGGACAACCACCAACAGTCCCCCGAATACCTGAAATTGATTTTATCAATGTCATTCTGCAACCAAATTAAAAGAAAAAAGGCACACTCTCCCCGACGGAACAGCGCACCTTTTCTCTATTTATTATTAACTTAAATCGTCGCTTTATAAGCATCAGCACTCAGCAATCCGTCCAATTGAGCCTCGTCGTCCACCTTCATTTTGATGATCCAACCTTCTCCATACGGATCCTTGTTTACCAAATCAGGTTGATCTTCCAATGCGGAATTGAACTCAAGCACCTCGCCTGATACCGGA
Source organism: uncultured Butyricimonas sp. (assembly GCA_944320555.1). Lineage (GTDB taxonomy): Bacteria > Bacteroidota > Bacteroidia > Bacteroidales > Marinifilaceae > CALUMT01. The sequence goes on from CALUHX010000029.1 coordinate 31,078, forward strand.
ATATACAAATCAGACACTGTCTTCACGGCCTCAATTGTTCCGAAAGTATCACCGGCTTCCAAGCTATCGCCCTCAGTTTCAACTTCCACAAATACGATATCACCTAATTGACTTTGTGCATAGTCCGTAATTCCAACATATGCAACCTCACCGTCAACACGAATCCATTCGTGCTCTTTGGTGTACTTTAATTCTGCAGGTACGTTCATTATCCTAATTATTAAATAAAAAATTTGACTTCAGTACTATGGCACAAATATAGGAAAAAAATTGAAGTGGCATCGAACAAAGCATTATTTTAGGAACATGTTTTTTACATGGAAACACAACACATTCATTCCCTGCGGTAAACAAGCACACAAACTTTGTCTCGAACAATTTTTGCAAATTTTCCCATGAATCCTATTGCAAATTACGGAAAAGCCCCTATCTTTGCACCCGTGTTTGAAAAACACACAACGTTCTCCACAGGATTGGTCTGGTAGTTCAGCCGGTTAGAATACATGCCTGTCACGCATGGGGTCGCGGGTTCGAGTCCCGTCCAGACCGCTAAAGAGCATATCAATTTAAGGTATGCTCTTTTTTTGTTAGATTCCCTCACAAAAACAATCCGCATTCGACACACCAAAAAATACCCCGGCAGGATTTTTCCGCCGGGGCATTTGAAATTATATTCTCAGATTGAAAGGCCAAGCAACAGGCCGCATCAAATCTTATGAATAACCATTCCGGAACGCAACTTTGGCTCGAACCAAGTGGTCTTGGGAGGCATGATGTTGCCGGTATCCGCAATGTTAATCAACTGCTGCATCGACACAGGATAAAGAGCGAAAGCGACTTTCATCTCTCCATTGTCCACCCGACGTTTCAATTCGCCCAAACCGCGTATGCCTCCGACAAAATCTATCCTCTTGGAGGTGCGCAAGTCTTGGATATCCAAAATATCGGCCAGCACATGATTGGAAAGAATAGTCACATCCAACACGCCAATCGGGTCATTGTCGTTATAGCTTCCCGGTTTGGCCGTCAATTTATACCAGTGACCGCCCAAATACATGCTAAACTCATGCAATTTGGAAGGATGATAAATTTCCGTACCCATATCTTCCACATCGAAATGCGCCTTCAACCTTTCCAACAATTGCTCCTCGGTCAATCCGTTCAAATCTTTCACCACGCGGTTGTAGTCAATGATTTTCAATTGGTGGTCGGGGAAATGAACAGCCATGAAGAAGTTGTATTCCTCTGTGCCATTATGATGCGGGTTTTTCGCCTTAAACTCAGCTCCAATACGAGCAGCGGCGGCCGTTCTATGATGACCGTCAGCCACATAAGTATAGGGAACTTTCGTAGCGAACAATTCTTCGATACGCTTGTTCGTTTCCGGCTCATTGATTGCCCAGAAATGATGTCCGAAACCGTCCTCGGCCACGAAATCATAATCCGGCTTCTGGTTTTTCACAATGTTCTCAACGATAGCGTCAATCTCAGGCACAGCCTTATAAGCGAAAAACACAGGTTCCAGATTGGCCTTCACGTAGCGGGTCAACACCATACGATCCTCTTCCTTGTCCGGACGCGTCAACTCATGCTTCTTGATAACGCCGTTCATGTAGTCGTCGCAAGCCGCACACCCTACGATTCCGTATTGAGTGCGCCCGTCCATGGTTTGGGCATAAATATAAAACTTCGGATCTTTGTCTTGCACCAACCATCCTTTGTCCTGAAACATTTGGAAATTCTCCACACTCTTGTTATAAACTGTCTCAGAGTGGATATCCGTTCCCGCAGGACAATCTATCTCGGCGCGAGTCACGTGCAACAAAGACCGAGGCTTCCCGGCAGCCATTTGGGCCGCTTCCTCGGAATTCATCACATCATAAGGCAAGCAGGCCAACTCTTCACAAATCTCTTCGGTAGGAGGACGCAATCCTCTAAAAGGTTTTACTATTGCCATGGTGTTTTTATTTATTTACTCTAAATCTTTCATTTCCATTCTCAAAGAAGTCAACAATCTGACGGGCTGCCGCCAAACCGGCGTTGATGTTAGCCTCTTCCGTTTGGGCACCCATCTTTTTCGGGGTTGCAAAGAACCGGCCTTCGAACTTCTTGAAGCAATCGCAAGCGGGAGCGATATCCGTGATAAAATGGAAATCCGGTCTCTCTTCCATGATTTTGGCGATACCTTCCTCATCGATAATTTCCTGACGAGCCGTATTGATCAAATAGGCGTTCTTCGGCATGTTCTTTACCAAATCGTAATTAATCGACTTGATAGTTGCCGGAGTGGCAGGCGCGTGCAACGAGATGAACTCGCATTTCGCATACATGTCCTCAGCTTTCTCTACCGGGATGGCGCCAGCCGCCTTGATTTGATCCGCGGTCATGAACGGATCGTAAGCGTAAACTTCCATGCCAAAACCATGAGCGATGCGGCCCACGTTTTGTCCTACGTTACCATAAGCGTGGATACCTATCTTCTTTCCCTTCAACTCATGACCAGCCTTACCATTATAGAAGTTACGAATCATGTAAACCAGCATGCCAAACACCAACTCGGCAACCGCGTTGGCATTCTGTCCCGGGGTATTCATCGCCACAATCCCGCGGGCCGTGCAAGCCTCCAAGTCGATATTGTCATAACCGGCACCGGCGCGCACGATAATCTTCAAGTTTTTGGCAGCGTCGATCACTTCTTTCGTAGCCTTGTCGGAGCGGATAATCATTGCGTCCACGTCCGCAACGGCTGCCAACAATTCCTCTTTCGAGGTATATTTCTCAAGCAATACCAATTCGTACCCTTGCTTTTCCACGATTTCTCTAATGCCATTCACGGCAACTGCAGCAAAAGGTTTTTCTGTTGCAACTAAAACTTTCTTTGCCATAGTTTTTTCACTTTAATAATTAATACCATAAAAAGATTACGACTCTGGCCCTTCCCTCAAGAAAGACAAGAACCAGAATCGTAAATCAACAATTATTTATGAGCGGCCTCGAATTCCCGCATAGCGGATATCAAAGCGTTCACATCATCCATCGTACAAGCATTGTAAGTGGAAGCGCGGAAACCGCCCACAGAACGGTGTCCCTTAACACCCACGATATTCTTGGTCTTGCAGAAATCCAAGAATTCTTTCTCCAACGACTCGTAACCTTCTCTCAGCAAGAACGGAATGTTCATTCTGGAACGAGAGCCTTCTTTCACCACAGGACGGAACACTTTGCTGTTTTCCAATTCGTTGTAGATAGCGTTAGCTCTCTCGATAGCTCTCTCCTCCATCACTTTCACGCCGCCCATTTCTTTAATCCATTTCAGCGTTTCCTTCACTCCGAAAATGTTCACGCATGGAGGCGTGTTGTACATGGACTCTTTATCCACATGAGTCTTGTATCTCAGCATCGTCGGAATCATACGGCCCTCTACCACGTGGTTCAGCATCTCGTCTTTGATAATCACGAATGTCACGCCGGCAGGACCCAAGTTCTTTTGGCAACCGCCATAAATCATGTGATACTTGGAAACGTCAACCGGACGGCTGCAAATGTCAGAAGACATGTCCGCAATCAAGGGCACAGGCGAAGTCGGGTCGTAGAAGATTTCCGTACCACGAATCGTGTTATTCGACGTGATGTGCATATAATCGACATCGGACGGAATCGTAAATTCCGGATAATATGTAAATCCGTCTGCCTCTGAAGAAGCCACGACCTCCACTTCTCCCCACATTTTGGCTTCCTTGATTGCATTGGTCGCCCAAGTTCCGGTGTTCACATAAGCAGCCTTTGTCTTCAGGAAGTTAAACGGAACCATGCAGAATTGCATGCTGGCGCCACCTCCCAAGAACAACACATGGTATCCTTCCGGGATGTTCAACACTTCCTTGAACAAAGCCACAGCCTCATCGTGCACGGCTTGAAAATCAGCGGAACGGTGAGACACTTCCAAAATGGATTGACCCGTGTTACCAAACTCAATCACAGCTTTCGATACATTTTCCAATGTAGAATCCGGCAATTTACATGGACCGGCATTAAAAATATGTTTTCTCATCTCTAAAATATTTATAGAAATTAGTACTACAATTCATTCTTATTCGCGCTACAAAGATGCAAAATAACTCGGGATAAAAAATCTTTTTCTCTCTTTTTTTTATTTTCAAATCAACACTGTGTATCAACAGATTACACAACATTGCAAACGTTACCCCTCTTTATTTTGCCAACAATCAAAAATTAAGCACCCAAAAACAGGTGCTCAATTTCGATTTCCACATTCTCGCCTTCCGTTAAAAGAAAGGTGTTTTTACGATTTTTGCCTTCAAGGCTTTGTTTCTAACCCGGATAAAAATCTCCGTGTCCAACTTGTGGAATCCGCTCTTCACATAACCCGTGCCGATGGATTTTCCCGTCCACGGAGAAACCGTGCCCGAGCATACCACGCCGATTTCATTTCCTTCCGCGTCCTCGATCACATATCCTTGCCGGGCGATACCTTTGTCTATCAACTGGAATGGTTTCATATAACGGCTCGGTTTGTCTGCCTTCAGCTTTTCATGATAAGCGCGGTTGATGAAATCATTTCCCGGAACGAATTTCGTAATCCATCCCAATCCGGCCTCAATGGGCGAGTGCTCGTCGTCTATCTCATGTCCGTACAAACAGAAACCGGCTTCAAGGCGCAACGTGTCGCGCGCTCCCAAGCCGCACGGCTTGATACCGAATTCTTTCCCCGCCTCGAACACGGCGTTCCACAATTTGTCGGCGTCTTTCACATAGGCATAAACCTCGCAACCGCCTGCCCCCGTGTAACCGGTCGTGGAGAAAATAACCTTTTCTATTCCGGCGAACGGGATTTCTTTGAACGTGTAATATTCCATGTCAACCACATTCTCAGTCGTCAATTTCTGCATTGCCTTCAACGCCAAAGGCCCTTGAATTGCCAACTGGCATATATTATCGGACGCATTCTCCAAATCCGTCTCCACATTCATTCCCAATTCCTTGGCCCAACGGGTCACCCACGCCCAGTCCTTGTCTATATTGGCTGCATTGACCACCAACAAATACTTCTGCTCGTTAAAGCGGTATACCAGCAAATCGTCCACGATACCGCCCGTCTCGTTGGGGAAACAGCTGTACTGCACCTTGCCGTCGACCAATGCGGCCACGTCGTTCGTGGTTATCTTCTGAACCAGGTCGAAAGCCTTAGGCCCTTTCACCCAAAACTCTCCCATATGCGACACGTCAAACACACCCACTTTTTCCCGAACCGTGTTGTGCTCTTCTTTAATACTGGTGTATTCGATCGGCATATTATAGCCTGCGAACGGAGCCATTTTTGCCCCCAGTTCCTCATGATAATGTGTAAACGGTGTTGTTTTCATCTCTAATTCCTTATTTGTATTTTATATTCTTTCAATCAGTTTCTTTAGATACGGCAAAGTTATAACATTTATTGATTTGCTTGCCATTTTCGTGAAAAATATTCCACCGTCAGACCTTCTGAGACACACACACATCTCTGCCTCCTGACAACCAATCCATTGCCAAAGCTCCGCCTCCCTCCTCTCAAAGGATACCAAAGCGACAAAAGGCTAATCTTGTCGGCAAGTTTTCTTGCGCGGGTTTTGACGGAATTGGTCCTTGGATACTGGCAAACGGCTATAACAAAAACAGGGTTTTGGTCACGACAAAATAAACGCAAGGCCGCCAAGGGGCATAAAAAAAAAAAAAATCCCACAAAACATTGATTTTGTAGGATTTATTTAGTCGTCCCTTAAAAATATTTTTATTTACTGTTATTCAGTTATTTAATCAATAAAAGTCTTTGATAATTCT
>CALUHX010000030.1 GCA_944320555.1 uncultured Butyricimonas sp.
CACGTTCAACAGGCTGAACGGGTTGTAAACGTCCACCAGACGGGTGCTGAAATGGTAGCCGTCGTAACGACGCCTCAGCGATTCCCGCATCTCGGGGACCGTCTGCCGGTACTTTTGCGCCAACTCGGCCAGCGGCTCGGCGAAATAACGCTCGACCTCATCCTGCGTGATCCCGCAAAGCGTCTCGTAACGACGGTCCATACTGATGTCCTTCGGCTGGTTGAAGCCGCTGAACACGCTCACCTGCGAGAACTTCGTCACTCCCGTCAGCAGCACGAACTGCAAGTCCGCGTCAGCCGCCTTGAACACCGAGTAGAAGCCCTTCAGCACGTTCCGGTTCCGGGACTCCAGCGACTCTCCATCCTCATTCCCGGACATCCCGAGCACGTCCAGTATCGGCTTGTCGTACTCGTCAACCAGCACCACGCACCGCCTCCCCGTCTGCTCGTGCGCCCGCTTCAACACCGAGGCGAAGCGGTCACCCACAGTCAACGCATTGGCATCCCGTCCGTATTCCTCCTCCCAACCGGCTATGCGTCCCTCTATTTTCTTCTCCAATACCCCGACTTGCCTGAAGTCGTCTCCATTGAAGTCCACATGGAACACCGGGTACTCCAGCCACTCTTTCTCCAACCCCTCAATTTTCAATCCCTTGAACAACTCCTTGCGGCCCAAGAAATAGTTCTCCAACGTGGAAACCAGCAGACTCTTCCCGAAACGCCGCGGACGGCTCAAAAAATAAATGGTTCCTTCCTTCACAAGGGAGTATATCAAATCGGTCTTGTCAACATAAACATAACCGTCTTCAATTATCCGGTCGAAACTCTGGATGCCTATCGGATACTTCATCATGGCCGAACGTTTTTGATGTCTTCACAATTTCTCTATCTCATCGACAGAGAGACCCGTGTACTTGGCGATTGTCTCCACTGGCATCCCGTCGGCCTTCATGCCCCGGGCTATCGCATGCTTTGCCTCCACTTCTCCTTCCACCCGTCCCTCTACTCTTCCCTCTTCCCTTCCCTCCGCTCTTCCCTCCGCTCTTCCCTCCGCTCTACCCTCTTCTCTTCCCTCGGCCCTGCCCTCGTCCCAGCCTTCCGTCCTCGCCGTGGTCAACACGTCCCACTGGACACGCACCGCGTCCACGTGCCGGTCGTAGGCCCGACGTTCCTCCCGGGACAAGCCGGAAACCCGCAGGCGCTCCTTCGCCACCTTCAGCCCCTCCACCTGCGTCCCCTCGTCTATCGTCCCCGACTTCAGGAAACGAATCCACTCGTCCAAAGGAGTTACGGCGTGGCGGTTGAACTCGTCAACACGCAAAATGTAATACTCAGGAAACAAGTCACCCGCCTCCTCCTTCACGAAAGCGTTCCGCTGCTTCACCGACAACCGGAGCGTGTCGCCCGTGTGGACGCCCTTGAACACCGACTTTCCGTGGTAGATGTAGTCGTCTCCCTGACCCAGGTCGAAGTACACGATGTTCACCGAGTAAACCTTGCGGACCTCCGAGTACTTGTCTCCCTCGTAGATGTAGTCCGTGATCGCCTTCGACGTCCCGTACAGCATCCGCTGGAAGTAGTACAGCTCGCTCGTGTTCTGCACCTCCACGAGCATCAGCTCCCCCTTGTCGTTCTCCGCAAGCAGGTCCACACGGTTGAACTTGTCGTCCTCGCTCTCCTTGTTCCCCTCGCTTTCCAGAATGCGGTCGATCTTGACCTGTTCCCCGAGCAGCTCGCTCAAAAAACTCTCCAGCACCACGAAATTCGCCTTCTGGCGCAAAAGCCGCTTGATCGCCCAGTCGAATCGAACCAACTCGTCTCCTTTGTATGCCATGACTCTCGTTTTTTCTGTTTACTGAAAACAAAGATAGTGCTTTTCCTCCGAAAATCAAAACGCCCCGACAAGACATCCTGCTTCCTTGTCTTTTTCCCAATCTGTCAAAGAACACTACCACCCGCTCAACAATTGCGGGCCTTCAATTTTCTTCATGCCTCACATTTTCCCATTTCAAATACTCATTATGACAAACGGCTCTCGCTTGTCAGCTTTCCTTTCCCAACGGGACATTCACCCATTCCCCCAAGGCATGGGCGTCACACTTTTCCCCGACCGGCAAACACCGATGGGGAAACAATCGCATTTTATTGAAAAAAGAGGAACCTACTTGTCCAACGAACCGTGTTGCAACAGAAACAATTCCTTTTGGCGTTCAATCTCTCGCCGCAACTGTTCCTCCGTCGGAAGATAAAGTTTATATTTGGTTGCGAAAATCTGCTCGTTTCCCTTCAATATCGAATAACGGGCAATGTCCGCGTCCGTTTCCGAACAAAGCACAATGCCGATTGTCGGATTGTCACCCTCCGTCCGTTTCAGCTCATCGTACATCCGCACGTACATGTCCATCTGCCCCACATCCTGGTGCGTGATTTTCCCCACTTTCAAGTCAATCAACACATAACATTTCAGCACCACGTTATAGAACACCAAATCAATGAAATAATCCTCGGCGTCTGTGCGAATATGCTGCTGTCTCGCCACAAAGGCAAACCCCCGCCCCAACTCCATCAGGAAATCCCGCAAATGCGTGATGATGCTCGCCTCCAACTCCTGTTCCGAAAGACTCTCGTCGGCCTTGAATCCCAAAAATTCCGCAATCAACGGACTCTTGAGAATCTCCTCCTTGGCGGGAATCTTCGCATCGGACTTTTCCGCCGGCAAGACCGGCTGGTGGAAATGGCGTTCATAATATTGCGTCGAGATATTCCGGCTCAACGTGCGCACGCTCCACATCTCCCGCGAGGCGTTTTCCAAATACCAGCGACGAGCCGTCTCGTCATCCACTCGCAACACGGTAAGAATATGCGACCATTTCAGATTTTGCAAACGCGTTTGCAAAATTGAGATATCCGGGAGCGTGAGATAAAACTTTCGAAAATAAGCCAGATACCTCTCGGAGAACCCGTCCCCCGAATTCGAGCGTCAATTCCCGGGCGAGGGTCTTAATCAACGCCTTGCCATAGGCCGCCCGTTCTTTCCCACCTTGCTCCTCCTCGACGATGCGTTTGCCAACACGCCAATAGGTGCCAATCATCGCCGCGTTCACGGCAGAATAAGCCGCAGACCTGCCCTCCTGGATGATTTGTTTGATTTCCCGCACGAAATCCGGCATTCCGGATATGTTTTTTGTTTCATCTGTCGCCATAACATCGCATTTCTTTCAAAGTTACAAAATTTGTCGCACAACTCATTGGTCATCGTTTCCCTTTTTCAACTTGTCAAAGAACGCTGCCGCCCGCTCAGCAATTGCGGGCCTTCAACTTTCCCCATCCCATGTCCCAAGGGTATTCCGCCCGTACTCATGGGGTGCTCCGTGTATAACTTCGTTCCAACTTCGCGTTTCCTTTCAGACAAAGCCGTTCAATCGAGCGGATTTGACACGACCGTGACGCAAAGGCGCAACGACCGTATACCCTAAGCACACCATTAACACCATAGGAATACATCCAAAGCGGCATAAGGACAATCAAGAACATCAGGAAGAAAAAGGCCGGGGATTTTCCCCGTTCCCCGGCCCTGCGATTGATCTAGAAGCACGCACACTTCCTGTCAATATGGGATAAAGTCAGCGAGACGGAGGCTGAAGAGGGCGACACCCTCACGGGTGGACTGCACCATCTGGCTGGCCACCGTCAGGCGGATGTATTGCACCTGCTTCGGCTGCGGCAACTCGATGAAGGTGATTTCGCCGGGGGCGTTGCCGATGGTGATGCCGCCATCCTCATAGGTGGCGTTCTCCCAGGTGTAGCCGTCGGTGGACACCTCCACTTTCACGGATTGCAACAGATAGCTCATAAAGGTCTCGAAATCGGCCGAAGTGCCCGCATCGTCGGGGTCAAGCGTGGTGGTCGGCTGCACCACCTTGAAACCGTGCAACGTGCGCGCCTCCTTCATGTCGAATTCCACTTCGACGACTGTGGCGCTGCCCGTCAATCCCGGCTCGAAATAGGTGTCCACCCGTCCGTCCAGCAGGTAGCCGCCGCCGTTGGACTTGTAGCCGTTGAACAGGGTGTCGGAACAAGTGATTTCCCAGCCCGTGGTGTCCAACGGGGTGATGGCGGGGATGTGGTCCATGTTGCTGTTGCCCATTTCGGTAATCAAATCCGCATCGATTTCTCCATAAGACAACAATTCCGTCCACTTCATGCCATAGATTTCCCCGAAATATTGCTCGTTATAGCGTTCCGTTTCCACGCCCCGGGTGTCCCGCAGGAATTGCAAGGTCTTCAAGGCCGTGTACTCGTCCGTGGTGCTCACGTTGACATTGGCGAACTTTTCCTCGATGTAGCGGTTCTTGCCCAGCACCACTTCTTTCAAGTTCGGAAAATAGAGCAAGTCGCGCATAGTCGTCATATCATAGTCCAATTCAATGCGGGTCACCGAGTTGATGTCATCCTCCGTGTAGCCGGCACCGAACTTCTGGGTCAGCCAGCGGGTGAATCCGGCGGACCATACCCGCTCGGACAAGTCCAACGTGTCCGGCACAAAAGTTATCGTGTCGATGCATCCTTCGAGCAACCCTTCCTTTTCGATGGTCAAAGGTTTTGTGAAATCTATACTCACGCCCTCTTCTTCCGGCAAAAGGAACATGGTAATCTTGTCTATGGCACCCCATGCGTTCCGCATCTTGTCGCGGATGTCCCACTCGTGCTTGTTGCCTTGGGTGTCATAGAAATTCAACATCAGCTTTTTGATGTTGGAGTTTTCCTCGTCGATATAGACCACCATTTTTTGATTGTCGATGACATAGAAGTTAATGATGCCCCGGGTGAACGAGCGCAAATCCTCGTGGCTCTCCGTGTAGGGACGGGCGTATGCCGTGGTCACCATGCTCTCCATGCTGTCCACCGAGATGTTGCTCACATTAATCGTGTAAACCGCGTCGGACAGGTTTTCGAGATAGATGGAGTCCATCAGGTTGTCGCTCTCCGTGATGTCCTTCGGAGCCACGTAGACCACGGTCGGCTCCGCGTCGGTCTCCGCCTGGTAGGCGATTTTCACCTTGGCGATGGCGGCGTCCATATTGTCTTTCCATTTCACTTTCAACCGGTACCATCCCGGGGTCACCGTCAGATCGGAGTTTTTGCCCACGTATCGGATCATCCCGTCGCCGGCGTACTCGTCGTAAGTGTCCTCCAAATCCTCGCAGCCCGCCACGAAAAGAGCCGCCAACACCCATGCGATATGTAGTAAATATTTCTTCATAACCGTTCTATTTATTCCGCTTTAACAAAAACTTCCAACTCGTTGAATGTGATGTAACCACGTTGATTCCCTTCCACATAATATCCCCCGTCTCCCCTTCCGGGATACGTGTCTTCCACGACAAAAATCAAGTATTGATAGGATTCTCCCGAATAATTACACAACATTTTCAATACACACGGCTCCGCCGCCGCCAACTCTTCATCCGTCACATCATACCAAACCTCGTCATGATAAGGCCCGTAAAAATGGTCTGACCTCACAGCCCAAGACGCTTTCCACCCTTCGTAAGTCGGCTCGTCATCCAATTTATAAAGCAACGCACAAGAAGACAAGTTCACCGTTTCCGGATTCTCGTTTGTGCCATACAATCTGACCTTGCACGGTAGATGTGATATATAATCACCATTCCAAATGTCAAGCAACAAGGATGGAAAGTCCACATAATCAGCAATAAAAGGCCAAGAGGTATTGTAATTCAGAAAGGCATACAAATTTACAGAAGCCGGGACTTTGGGTTCCCGCAAATCAACAATAAACCGATTCTCATTAGGATCCACCGATTCATCATACAATGCATTCGGCCCTGCCACATAAGTAGCATAACGATAAGGATATCCAGCCATTCGATTCTTGCGATACGTGGCACCCTTTGTATCTCCGTCAAACAGATATTCCGTTCCAAATTGATATTCACCATTTTCCACAACTTGCCCCATAAACCGGAAGTCGAAATCGGCAGGGGTCAAGGTGTCCATATACAAACAGGGCAGGTCGGCAAAGATTTCCTGTTTCACGCGATAACCCCGGTAATCCTCGGTGCGGACCACCACGGTGGTGGATTCCTGCTTCTGCTGGAGGACGAAATTCAAGGTGTCGCCGCCTTCCACAATCGGAGTGCTCGCCATTAGGATGGAATCGGGCTGATGGGTCAGCGGATTCGTGCCGATATAGAAGATATGGGCCATGCCCTGCACCGTCTCCGGCGAGCGGTAGCTTACCGAGAAGCCGCCCCAGAACGGGGTGACGGTCAGGCTGTCAAAGAACGCCACGGGAGCGGAATCATACGTGTCGAACGAGATTTCCATCGGCTCGGACTCCGCCATCTGATTGTTGAAGAAACACACCGTGGCGGGAACGCCTTGGCGGGCCTCGTTAAAACCGAGCAATTGGAGGGAGTCGGTGAGATAGGTTCCTTCCTTGACCACCTCCACGCCCCGGGCGTCGTTGTAGCGCACCCGCACGCCAAAGATGTCGCTGTTGCGGGGCAGGTAATAGTTCATCACGGAGCCGCCCGGAATGGGTCGGAAGCTAAGTTCCTTGCGGAACTCCACCGGCACGTCGAAGCCGATTTCCTCGTCGTCCTTGCAGGCGAAGAGGCCAAGCCCGACCGCAGCTAATAATAATAGTTTTCGTATCATCATAATTCTACATTCTAAATTTTCAATTCTAAATTTAAATCACCACCCCGGATTCTGGACACAGCCGGAAATCTGGGTTTCCTCGCTACGAATGGGATAGAAATAATCACGCGGAGCCACGAAACGGTTGTCCGAATCAACGATTACCGGCCCCTTGCCGTTGTTGTAGAAACTGGTGAAATCGTCGCCCACCACGTTCCATCCGAACAATTTCTCGTTCAATTCCACCTGGGCCGTTTTCCACCGCCGCACATTCCAATACCGGAATCCCTCGAAAGCGAACTCGATGTTCCATTCCTGGCGGATGATGTCGCGCATGCCGCTCTTCGTGCTCACCTTGCCCTTGTCGCGCGCCATGGCCCAAGAAGTCCGCACGTCGGGGATGCCCGCCCGCTCGCGCACCGCGTCAATCTTGTCGTAAACCCGCTCGTCCGGAGCGTCCAGATACTCGTTCCACGCCTCGGCGGCAATCAGATACAACTCCGCCATCCGAATCACGGGGAAAGGTTTGTCACCCAAGGCGTTCAAACTCGACTGATAGTTATACAGCTCGGCATTCGAGCTGGTCCACTTTTTCAGCCAGTAACCGCTCAGGTTTTGCGGGAGGGTCGAGTTCAGCCGGTTCTCTTTCAATCCGAACGTCTCTCCCCGATAGGCCTCCACCTTGTAAAGATTGTCCACCGTGCGGCCCAACCGCCAATAGCAACGATCGGCGGCGATGTCGGCATAGAAACGAGGCTCCCGCTTCGTATGCAGCACAAGGATAGGCTCGTTCAACGCCACCACGTCCGTATAATAGGGGTCGGTTTCTTCCGTCTGGGAATACAGGTTCCCGCTGCTGTACGTGGGATCTTGGTCGATAGGCAGTCCGTTGTCCGTATAGAACATCTCCACCATTTTCATGCTCGGGCTGATGCAAGTGCCCGTCAACAGGTGGTTCGGGTCGGTGGTAATGTTCGGCAAAGTGAACTGCCACGCCTCATAATTCTGCGGATCAGGCTTAATCATCAACAAGGCCTCGTCGTTTGTGTAATTGAAGGTCGCCGTGGAATTCTCGATATTCAGCATATACCCCTGCAACTCGGTAGCAGCCGTTTGGCCGGTCACCAAGTGTTTGCCATTTATCAAGCAAATCTGAATGGCCGAGTCGGCAGCCTCGGCGGCGCGCCGCCACTTTTCTTTGTCTTTCTCGATGCTAAACAAGGGTTCACCGTTTTTATTCACGAAATTGGCGTAATCGGGATTTCCGTTGAACAGGTCGGAAGCCTGATAGAGCAAGGCCCGAGCCTTCAACGCCAACGCGGCCTCCTTGTTGAAATAGGTGCGGCGGGAGCTTTCCTTCTGATTGAAAGGGCGCAAATCCTTGGCCGCCTCGTCGCACAACCGCACGATGGCGGCGAAACAAGTATCCACGTGGCTGCGGGGAATCTGCAAGTCGCGGATGTCCTGGTTGGGGTCGACCGCATTCGGCACCAGCATAATCGGCCCGTAATGGCGCACCAACTCAAAATACATGTAGGCTTTCAAGGCTTTCACCTCGGCTTTCCATTCCCGCTTTTCGCCGTCCTCCATATTGTACACGTCGTCGATTCTTTCGATAAAGATGTTGCACAAGTTAATACCCGCATAAAAATCGCTACGCCCACTCCCTTCTTTCTTTGACCAGATGTCCCCATAAGGGTCCAATGAATTCTGTAAACCCGAACTAATGCTCAAACCATGCAACCAACCATAATTCGTAGAGTAATTATTGGCGTAATCCCCCGCCACATACTCATCCGCCCCAACAAACGCCTCGTTGGTGGAAAACGACGGAATCGGCTCTTGCAGGAACACATAACAACTCCGCAACCAATTCTCCGCCTGCGAACGGGTCTCAAAAATCGTGCTCAAGGTGGTCATATCTTCCTCCGGAACGATGTCCAACCAACTGTCGCATCCCGGAAGCACGCATATCGGAAACAATAAAACCAATAATAAACGTTTCATCTTACTCATGTATTACAAATTAGAAACTAAAACTCAACCCTACGGCGTAGGTCTTCTGTATCGGATAGTTGAACCCGCTTTCGCCCAACTCCACGTCCCAAATCTTGAAATTGGAAATCAGAAACGGATTGTTCGCCCGGGCAAAGAACTTGACATTCTGCATCCGGAGTTTGGATTTGATACTCTCCGGCAGATTGTAGGCCAGTTCCAGAGCCGTGCAACGCAGAAAACTGCACTCCCGCATAAAATAGGTGGACTTGCGGACCGCCGTGGCGTTCTCGTCGTACCAATTCTCTTGCGGATTATACGTCTCGATGCTTTGCGTGGACAGACGGGGCCAGAAGGGGCGGTTGCTCATGTTGTCCTCCGTCCAGTGGCTCTCGTAGATTTCTTTCAACATGGCCCGGTTGTTCACGAAAGGAGACAAGGCCACCGGATTAAGGAAAAACCCGCGGTTGCCGGAACCTTGGAAAGCGAAATTGAACTCCCAGTTCTTGTAATTGATAAACCCGTTGAACCCGTAAATGATGCGCGGTGTCTCCGGAAAACCGATATACACGGCATCGTCCACGTCAATCACCCCGTCGCCGTTCACGTCGCGGTAGCGGATGTCGCCCGGCATGGCGGTCGGCTGGCTGGGAGCGTTGTCAATCTCGGCCTGATCGCGGAACAATCCCTCGGCGATATAGCCAACTTGCTGCGACAATTCGTGGCCGACGCTCCGTTGCCAGTCCGGCTTGTCGGTGGCCTCCTCCAATTCCTTGTACACGGCCTTGTTATAGGTAAACGTTCCATTCAGGATAATCCAAAAATCAGGCGTGAACGCATGCTGAATTTTAGCCGACAAATCCACACCCCGGGAACGCACCTTGCCGATATTGTCCAATGGAGGTATCTCCACGCCGGCATTGGCCGGAATCACCGTGCGGTTGGCAATGATGTTGTGACGTATCTCTTGATAAATGTCGGCATTGATTTCCAATATGTCTTTGAAGAAACGGGTCTCCAATCCCAAATTCACTTGCTCGGACACTTCCCATTGCACATCCGGGTCGCCATAATTCTGGATTTGATAACGGGAGAATCGTTCATTAATTCCCGCATCCGGATACAGATAATCTCCCACGCTTGCCTCAATCTGCGGCATATACACGAAACGGGGCGTTTCGATAATTCCATCGTTCCCCACTTTACCCCACGAACCGCGGATTTTCAAGAAAGAAACCCAGTCGCTGACGCCTTGCATGAAATTCTCCTTGGTCACCACCCAAGCGGCGCCCACCGCCGGGAAAAAGCCCATGCGGTTGTTTTTCGTGAACCGCTCGGAACCATTATACCCGAAACTGCCCTCCACAAAGTAGCGGTCTTTAAACCCGTAAGAGCCGCGCATGGAGAAACTCAAGTTGCGGTGTTCGATACCGTCAAACAAGGACTGGGAGACGGAATAGCTGGATTGAATGGCTTGCAACACCGCCGTCAACGAGGTCTGATGGTCGCCCCATGCAGCCGTATGAAGAAGTCGCCCCTCGTACACCCACTGCGTGGATGTATTTGCAGTACCTTTACTGATCAATGGCTTTTCCAGCGTGCGTCTTCCTTCCGACACCACCTGCAACGTATGCTCGCCCGTCTCAAAATCGTAATCGGTTTCCGGATTCAAGTAATAGTAATAAGGACTCGTCTCGTAATTATCCTGATTATACACCTCTTTCGAAAGAGAGACACTGGCGCGGATTTCCAAACCTTTCAGCAATTGCGAAAGATTCTGGATATACTCGGCCCGACCCGTGAACGAAAAGCGTCCCCGGTCCTTGTAACCAATATGCAACATGGCGTAGGGGTTAATGATTCCCAAATTCGGACCTCCCGGCACATTACCAAAACGGAGATGAGGCCAGCTCGTGTCCTTGTCTCCCGGATAAGTCGGAGCGAAATCCACCGGCGAGGCGTTGAACGCCATCGCATACACCTGAGCCACGTCATAATCCGATGTGTATCCGCTCAAATACGGCCCGTGGTTTTTGTCAATGTTAAACGAAGTGTTCAACAGCAATTGGATTCCGGCATTGAGGTTCACGTTCAGATTGATGCGAGTCGACAAAGTGGAATTCTTAACGTTCACGTCGAATTGGTTCAATTTGTCCGTCTTCAGCATGCCCGCATCGTAAGTATAATTCACCGAACCGTAGTATTGCACCACATTGGAGCCACCCCGGACGTTCAAGCCCACACGGTGGTTGACGGAAAAATCCTTGAACAAGATTTTATACCAGTCATTGCAAGGATAAACGTAGGACGGGTAGTTGGGATTGCCCGTGCGCTCGATGCGCTCGATGGAATAGGCGGGCGTGGCTTCCGAATTGCGGGCCAGCAGGGCTTGGTTGTACATTTGCATATAGGTCTTCGGGTCCACCACCTCAATTTCGTCCGTCGGCATGGACCACACCGCCTCGTAACGAGCCGTCGTGTACACGCTTCCCTCCTCGCCTTTCTTCGTGGTCACGAGGATGACACCGTTCGCCCCACGGGCACCGTACATCGCCGTCGCCGATGCGTCCTTCAACACGGAGAAACTTTCAATGTCCTCCGGAGCCATACGCGCCAAGTCCAAACGGGAGGATTCCACTCCGTCAATCAGCACCAAAGGCTCGGAAACGCCGTTCGACGAACTAATTCCCCGGATGTAAAACTTCGTGTTCATCTCCTCTTCCGTTAACGCACCCGGAAGACCTCCCGTCTGCCAGCCGATAATACCGGCAATCTTACCCGCCAACTGGGTCGTCAAGTCGGACGAAGACGATTTCAAGTCCATCGGACGAATCGTGGTAATGGCAGAAACCACGCTTTCCTTCTTCTGCGTGCCGAACGCCACCACCTGCACCTCCTCGATATTCTCCGACGTGGGATTCAAGGTGACATTCACCCGAGTCTTGCCTTTCACGGGAATGGTCTCCGTCTTGTAGCCCACGAACGACACCTGCAACACGCCGTCCGGCTGCATCTGCAAGATGTAACGTCCGTCAATGTCGGTAGCCACACCCTGCTGCGTGCCGTAGACGATGACCGAAGCCCCGGGTATCGGGTCGCCTTTCTCGTCGACCACCCGGCCGGACACTTCGACCAAGCGCACCTGTTTCGCCTCGACCGCCTTTTTCTTGATGACCACAGACTTGCCGTCAATCGTGTAAACCAAATCCCGGGAGGGCAAAATGGAATCCAACGCCACCCGGAGAGTCACATTGCGCAAACGAAGCGTGACCGGCCTGGCATTTTGCAAGTCGGAAGCGTTGAACAAGAAATTGTAACCCGTTTGCCCCCGCAAATTCTCGATAACCGAGACAAGCGCGGCTTCCTTGACATCAAGCGAAACCCGAGGCGTGGCATCCGCCTGCGCCCGAACGACGGCAACGGAAGAGCAACACACAAACAAGCAAAGGCACCAGCGCAGCACTCGCCTGTTCCATTGGAAAATTGATTCCTTTGTTTTTGTTCTGTTTTTCATAAAATTTGATTATTAATGTGACATTTACTCGCAGGAAAAGGGATGACGGGCAGAACGGGCCAACGTTCGCTCCCGCTTCCTCGCTTTTCCTTTCCGATGATTTTCTATTCTTCTTCGAAATAATGATTTTTTAAGGCGCGCGAATAATCTTTTCTCTGTTCTTTTTCATACCTTTGCAATATTAATGTGACTGTGTGAAAACACGGAGAGTGACAACATGGGGAACGGGCCAACGTTCCTCATTGTTTTTCCTCCTTCAATAAAATCCGATTATCTTCGATCTCGTAACCAATCCCGCCCAACCGCACAAACTGCTCTAAAACTTCATCCACGGTATCGGGACGGTCCATGTAGATGTATATCTTTCGGGAACGAAGGCCGTCTGCGGCATAGGCGACCTCCACGTCGTACCAACGGGCGACCTCCCTCATGACGGCCTCCAACGACACATCCCGAAATATGAACTCGCCGCTCTTCCAAGCAAGAACGGACATCAGGTCCACCTCACGAAGAGAGAGACTCCGGTCCATGGCGTCCAACTCACATTGCTGCCCGGGACGCAAAACCGCAGAATCCCGCCCCGCGGAAAAACGCACGGAACCGGAAACGAGAGTGGCGGAAGTGTTGTCGTCGGCATACGCCCGCACGTTGAATTCCGTGCCCAAGACCCGCACGCTCGCCCCCCCCGCACGCACGACGAACGGCCGGCTCTCGTCACGCCGAACCTTGAAAAACGCCTCTCCGTCCAAGAAAATTTCCCGCACACCATCCTCGAAACGGTCGGGGAATCTCATCCTCGTCTCGGCATTGAGGAAAACTTCCGTGCCATCCGCCAAGACAAGGGAGTACGTGGTACCCCTCGGCACAATCACCTCGTTGAACCTCACCTCCGGACGCACGGCCAACGTGTCCTCCGCCACATCCAACTGCCGCAACCCGCCCTTTCCGCTCATTTGAAAGCCGGGCACGTCCGCTTTCGCCAAAGACCGCCCGTCCACTCCGTGGCGACTGCCATCGGGCAACACCAACTGCACCCCGGAAGGACGCAAAGCCACCTGCCGCACGGGAGCGACCGTCTCCCGGCTGTCGGGCCACAACCAAAACCCAAGACCGACGACAGCCGCCAAACAAGCCGCCACCGAAGCTATCCGCACCATCCGCAACAACCGGGATTTCCGCGTCCGCCTGTCCAAACGGACCCACACCCGCCGCAAATGCCCGGCAATCTTCCCATCATCCATCCCGTCTTCCCGATAAAAGTTTTCCGCGTCGGCAAGGAAACGGGCACGCTCGCCGGACCACGCCGCCCACTCGCTCACCTCCCTCCGCTCTTCCTCGGAAGCCTCTCCCAATACCACTCGTTTAATCTTGTCAAATTCCATATTCTGTCGTTTAAACTTTACTATTAAGACAACCTTGTTCAAAAATAGGGTACAAGGAAAAGAATTTTTTTGAAAAAATTTTTCCCACAACACCCATTCTCAAACCTTTTTTCTTAAAACTTTATTGACAATCAGGGATTCACAAAACATGCCCGACACGAGAGACCCCCTCTTTTTTCCACTCAAAAACAAGAAAAGGCGACAAAAGGCAAAACAATCTTCAACAATTCGGGAGGAAGCGCGACCCGGATAAAATTATAGGCCCGCTTCACATGGGTATGCACCGAGCCCTCGGAAATCTTCAGCCGCTCCGCAATCTCCTTATAACTCATATCCTGAAACATTCTCATTTCCAAAATTTTCCGCTGCTGTTCCGGCAATCTGCCGATACACGCCCTCAACTTGTCAATCACCTCGGTATCGTCCTCGTATTCCAAAGAGCCCATAAAAACCAAAGCCTCGGTCAATTTGCTTTTATGGGAGTCTTCCACTTGCAAATGTTTGAGATGGTTCAAGCACAAATTTTTCACCGACGAATAAAGATAATTTCCCAACCGCGTGTCCTCCGGAAGGGTGGAAGCCATCTCCCACAAGCGCAAGAAAACGTCCTGCACGATATCCTCCGCCACCTCGCCGTTCATCACGTAACCGAGCGCAAAACGGTAAAGCCCGGGGCCATATTCCCCATACACTTTCTCGAACGCCTTATGAGAGTGGTTTTTCAACGCTTTTATCACATCTTCATCCATAGCGATTTTCTACTATATACTGTGTCAAAAATAGACAATTTATTTCAATTCACAACGGGTCGACATCAAAATACATCCGAATTCCTTTCATTTCTCCCGCCCGGCAAAGTTTTTCGAACGTTTCTTCCAAGAAAATCTTCAATTTCGAGAGACCTCCCCCCTGTTCTATTTTCACGAACAACTGCAACCTGAACACACCGTTGACCTTTCCAATCTGCGGTTCCGCCGGCCCACACACACGATTTCCCAGCTTTTCCCGATACGCCCTCGCCAAACGGTTGCCCGCTTCCCGCAAACAACACACATCCCGATGGCGCAGTTCCACCTGAATCAACCGATAGTACGGCGGGTAATGAAACAAGGCCCGCTCCTCGGCCAGCGCGGCATAGAATGCCTGGAAATCTTCCCTGGCCACCCAATCGTAAACCCGCTCTCCCGGATTGGAGACCTGTATGACGACCTTGCCCCTGTCCTCCCGGCGGCCACACCGGCCACTCACCTGAACCAACGTGTCATAAGCCCGCTCCTCGGCCCTGAAATCGGAGAATCCCATCAAGGCGGCCGCGTCCATGACCCCGACCAAGCGGACACCCGCAAAGTCAAGCCCCTTCGCCACCATTTGCGTCCCCACGAGGACATCTATTTTCCCCGCCTCGAAATCGCCCATGACCTGACGGAACTTCGCCTTGTTTCCCATCACATCGGTGTCCACCCGCGCCACACGGCAAGCCGGGAACAATTGGCGCACCTCCTCCTCTATCCGTTCCGTGCCCGGAGGGGATGTGAAAAGATAACTCCCCCTGCCACAGGTCTCGCAAACCGAAGGCACCGGGCGCGACCTGCCACAATAATGACAACGCACCTGTCCGTCGCGCATGTGGTAAGTTAAACTGACATCGCAATGCCCGCATTTCAATATCGCCCCGCAGGTGTCACATTGCACATAAGTGGAATAGCCCCGACGGTTATGGAACAATATCACCTGGCCCCCCTCTCCCAACGTCCTCCCCATCTCGTCAAGCAGGACCGGAGAAAAATGCCCTTTCATCAGTTTCTTGCGACGATACTCCTTAATGTCCACAAAAGTCATCTCCGGCATCAGCACTCCTCCAAATCGTTGGAGCAAGCGCACGAAGCCATATTTCCCGCTTTCGGCATTCCGGAAACTCTCCAAAGAAGGCGTCGCCGAACCCAACAAGATTTTGGCCCCGCACAGCCGTCCCAACATGACCGCCGCGTCGCGGCCATTGTAGCGAGGCGCCGGTTCCTGCTGCTTATAGGAGGGGTCGTGCTCCTCATCCACAATCACCAGGCCCAAAGCGCGAAAAGGAAGAAATATGGAAGAACGCACGCCCAAGACTATCGGATAAGGGTCGCTCCCGTTTTGCTTACGCCACATTTCCGCCCTGGCGCCGTCGGACAACCCGGAATGGTATATTCCGACCTGCCGACCGAACACCCGGCGCAAACGGCGAACCAATTGCACGGTAAGACCGATTTCGGGAAGCAGGTAAAGGACTTGCTTCCCCTGTTCCAACGCCTTCCGTATAAGGTGAATGTAAATCTCGGTCTTTCCGGAGGATGTCACACCTTGCAACAGCACACAATCCTTTTCTTGGAAGAGAACCCGGATTTTCTCCATCACCTCCCGCTGCAACGGCGTGAGGCTGTGGACATCCTCCCCGGCCCCCCCCACGTCCTCCAACCTACTCGCCTCCATATCCAAAATCCGCAACACACCCCTGTCGCACAAGGCTTTCAATGCCGAGGCGGAAGGACTTATCTGGGCAGCAAAGGCTTTACGCCCCAACAAGGCGTCGTGCCGCCCGCAATAGTCAATCCAATTACAAAGCAAGGCATATTGAGCCTTGGCCCGTTTCAAAGAGTCCAACACCTCATGCAACTCCCGCTCCGAAAACGTCCTCCCCCACGCGACAATTTTTTCCCACTTGGGCCTATAAGTCCTATACTCCGTCTCTTGTATTTCAACAACACCTTTTTTCACCAATGAATAAATCATCGAAAAATCGCTCATTCCCTGCCGAGCCATCACCGCATATATCTCATCCAGGCGAAACAATTTCCCGTCATGACACATATCACGCCCCAAAGCCCGCTCCAAACGACGCATGAATTCCATCTCGCCATCACTCAACGCATTCTCCGACTCGTCATACTCCTTCTCCAAGAAACGCAGATAGCCCCCGCTTTCCAACCTCAACGAAACAGGAAGCGCCGCCCTCACCACCATTCCCAACGAAGCCATGTAATACTCCGACACCCATCTCAGAAACCGCAAATACGCGGGGGACAAGGCGAACTCCCCATCGACCACATGGGTTATCATTTTTATTTTGTCGTTTTTCCCATCGGCCTCCCACAAGGCACACACCACTCCCGTGTACCATTCTTTTTTACCAAACGGCACGACAACAAGTTTACCTATTCCCACCGTCGGCGCAAGGGCCTCCGGCACCAAATAGGTAAACGAATCTTTCACTCCCAAAGGAATAATTACTTCCGCATGTAACAATGTGTCGTCCTTTTATACCACAACCCACTTTTCAAATAGACAAAATGTCCGTCAAACCGACCAGATTATGGTTCAACTGCTTCGAGTTCTTAATCGCTTTGTTGAACGGCACATGCACGATGTCCTTGTTCATAAGCCCGACCATGATGCTCGTTTGATCGTCCAGCAAGGCATCAACCGCCGCCACGCCAAGCGTGCTCGCCATCACCCGATCGAAAGCCGAAGGGGACCCTCCCCGCTGAATATGGCCCAGAACCGTCACGCGCACATCGTACTCGGGATGGCGTTGGGATATTTGTTCCGCTATCGTATAGGCACCTCCCGACTTATCCCCCTCCGCCACGATGACGATGCCACTGGATTTATGGGGCTTGTAATCATGCTCCAGATATTTGTCCAAATCGTTCACATCGGTACGGATTTCCGGCACCAACACGGCTTCCGCCCCCGTGGCCACCGCCGACCGCAATGCGATAAATCCCGCATCCCGTCCCATCACCTCGATGAAGAACAACCGATTGTGAGCGCTCGCCGTGTCGCGAATCTTATCCACAGCCTCGACGACCGTGTTCACAGCCGTGTCGTATCCTATGGTGTAATCCGTGCCGTACAAGTCGTTGTCTATCGTTCCCGGTATCCCCACCACATGCAAATCATGCTCCTGGCACAGAGCGCGGGCACCGGAGAATGTTCCATCCCCGCCAATCACGACCAATCCGTCCAGTCCCACCTTTTTAATCTGCTCGTAAGCCTTTGCCCGTCCTTCCACCGTCTTAAACTCCCTGCTCCGAGCCGTTTTCAATATCGTCCCTCCCCGCTGAATAATGTTGCTCACATCGTGAGACTCCATTTTTTTCATATTTCCCTCTATCAACCCCTCGTAACCATAAAAAATACCATACGCCTCACAGCCATTATATATGGCAGCACGAACCACGGCACGAATCGCCGCATTCATTCCCGGCGCGTCCCCTCCGGATGTCAAAACTCCAATTTTTTTAATCTTTCCCATATTCTTTCAGTTAAGGATTAATCTTTTCTATTTTTCCCGCAATTTCTTCCATCACCCATTTGGGCGTGGAAGTGGCTCCGCTGATTCCAACAGACGCCGCACCCCTCAACATATCATCCCGCAAATCCCCCACCCCTTGGACAAAATAGGTGCGAGGATTTGTTTCCCGGCAAACGGCGAACAACTGCCGCCCGTTGGAACTTTTTTCTCCACTCACAAAAATAATCACATCATGCTTCAAAGCAAACTCTCGCAATTGAGGGATGCGATTCGCCACTTTCCGGCAAATCGTATCGTTCACCTCCACCCCGCTTTTCGCGTTCGCCTTCACCAACTCGACGATTTTTTTAAAACCATCCAAACTTTTGGTCGTTTGAGAAAACAATATGATTGGTTTTGTAAAATCTATTTGTTCAACGTCTTTCTCGCTCTCAACGATTAAAGCATTGCCGTTCGTTTGGGCCACCAACCCGTTCACCTCGGCATGCCCCCGTTTCCCATAAATCACCACCTGCCCTCCATCCCCCACTCCCCGCTCGTAAGCCTCCCGTATTTTTTTCTGCAAATTCAATACCACAGGACAGGACGCGTCTATTATCTCCACTTGATTCTTTTTCGCAGTCTCGTAAGAACTCGGCGGCTCCCCGTGGGCCCGGAACAAAACCCGGCATCCCCGCAAGCGGCCAAACTCGTCATGGTCTATCGTATGCAATCCCAATTTCTTCAACCTATCGACCTCCAAGCTATTGTGCACGATATCCCCGATGCAATAAAGGGGACCTCTACGCAGTTCTTCCTCGGCCTTGGTTATCGCGTTCACGACACCGAAACAAAATCCCGAATTCTTGTCAATCTCGACTCTCATACTTCCGCATAATTATCGCCGCCATTTCCCGCACCTCCTCGTCTATCGTCAGATTTCCATTGTCAATCTCGACAGCGTCAGGAACTTTTCTTAACGGACTCACAGCCCGGTGCTCGTCGATATAATCCCGCTTCTCCACATTCGCCCTCACCTCGTCAAAGGTCACCGTTTCCCCTTTGGCCAACAGTTCCCGATAACGCCGTTCGGCCCGGACTTCAGAAGAGGCCGTCAAAAAAAACTTCACGTCCGCGTCCGGAAACACGACACTGCCAATATCCCGGCCATCCATAATCACCGCCCCCTCTTTCGCCATTTCCCGCTGTTTTTCCACCAAAACTTTCCTCACCACAGGCAATGCCGCTATCAGGCTCACTTTATCCGACACTTCCATCCCCCTAATCATATCTTCCACCAACTCGCCGTCCAAATAGGACTCATACCGCTTCTTCCCCTCGTTGTACAGGAATCCTATTTTCAATGCGGGAAGCAACGAACCCAATCTTTCTTCGTCAACCACCCCATCGTGAATCACGCCTTCCCGCAAAGCCTTCAACGTCACCACCCGATACATGGCACCGGTATCTATATAGGTGAACCCCAACCGGGCCGCCAACAATTTCGACACGGTGCTTTTCCCCGTAGAAGAATATCCGTCCACCGCAACGATAAAACCTTTTCTTTTCTTTTCCATAGCTCAAGAAAATTTTCTCATAAAGGTATGTTATTCCACATATATCCACCTTCCATTGAACTCGCCTGCTCCGGATAAAGCAACACGTAGCTGTATCCCGCCCAACACTGTTCCAAATATCCCGGCAAACGACTCATCACCGGATGGTAAGAGATTCCTTTTCTGCGGCTCATCACAAACCACAAGCAATCGTCCGTCTTCGGGTCCAGGGATTGCAAATTATCCCACATATTGCCTTTCACGAAATCAACATTGGCCAAAGTCCTCCGCCCATGATGCGGACGCAAATATTCCGATGTGCCCTCCGACGCATGAAATATGACCTTGGCTCCGGAATTTTCAGCCAACGACCAGATTCTTTTCAGCCAAATCTGAAAACCCGCCTCCTTTTCCGCCTCGTCCGGCACCATGACAAGATGGCGCTTGATAGTCGACAAGGGTTGCTCCGAACAATAAATAAACGTGGTGACATTGCACTGCATCAACACATCCCCCACCACTTTCCCAATCCACAATCCCAACACGTTGGATATCGCCGGTATCGAAGAGAAGGTCTGGGCGCGCTGATGCATCCCCAGGACGATATCCGTTATGTTCTGTTCCCGCACGACACTCACAATCGCATTGGAAATGTTCACATCATAACGCAACAATTGTTGCAAATAAACATCGGAAGCCGCCGCGCTTTTGGCCGCTATGTCGAGCACTTTCTGCCCCCGCTTCTCGATACCCGCATCGTTCGCCTTGTTGTTGATGGCATACAAGGCATACACGCCCGTACTCTTTTTCGGACGCCGCAACATCGAACTTAATGCGACAAGCTCGTCCACAGACCGCTCATTGGACACAGGTATCAAAATATGTTCCTCCTGCCGGGATGTCCCATCCTCCTCTTCCCGCACATTGTTCATGGCAATATTATGCGCCCCTCTTTGCGTGGCAAAACTGGAAACGACACATGTGGCCAGAATCATCAAAATCGTCCCATTCAACACGCTCTCGTTCAAAAGCCGAATCGGTTCCCCGGTTTCCGTTTCCCCCAAAATCACACTGTAACCGACCATCACCGCCGCAAGCGTGGCCGCCACGTGGGCGCTACTTAATCCGAAAATCACGGTCCGTTGGTCTTTGGAAAGGCGGAATGTCTTTTGGGTAAGCCACGCCGCAATGAATTTCGCCAATGTAATCAACGCTATCATCACCGCCGCCACTTTGATACTTTCCCAATCCCGGAAGAAAGCACGGTAATCAATCAACATTCCCACTCCTATCAGAAAAAACGGAATGAAAAGCGCGTTCCCCACAAACTCCACCCGGCTCATCAAAGGCGAAGTATGCGGTATCAGCCTGTTCAAAGCGATTCCCGCCAAAAAGGCGCCAATGATCGGTTCCAAGCCAGCCAGATGGGCGAAATAAGACCCCAAAAAGACCAACACCAAAACAAAAATGTACTGGGATATGCTATCGCTACACTGCTTGAAAAACCAATGCGCCAACAACGGGAAAAGGAACACGATGACCACCACACAAATAACGACGGATATTCCCAACTTCCACCAAAACATGTCGTCAACCGTTCCCGTAGCCATGCCCACAATCACCGTAAGCAGCAACAAGGCCAGCGTGTCCGTAATCACCGTTCCCCCGACCGCTATCGTGACCGCCTTGTCCCGCGCGATTCCCAACTTGCTGACAATCGGATATGCGATAAGCGTTTGAGAGGCAAAAAGCCCCGCCAACAATATCGAAGAATAAATCGGGAATCCCAAAACATAATACCCGGCCAAAACTCCCAAACCAAGGGGAACGCCAAAGGTATACAAGCCAAAAACCAGACTCCGCCAACTGTTGCGTTTAAAATCCGACATGTCCATGTCGAGCCCCGACAAAAACATGATATAAAGCAAACCTGCCGTCCCCGAAAGGATAATGCTACTGTCCCTCAACACCAGATTCAATCCGTGAGGACCAATCACCGCACCGGCAATGATGAGCCCCAGCAAATAAGGAACCTTGAGCTTGTTCAAAATCAAGGGAGCCACCAAAATAATCACCAAAATCAGCAGAAACTTCAAGATGGGATCTTCAAGCGGCAAGGTCAAATCTATTTGCGAAAGTAATAACATATCCAGACATTGTTTATTTCACACGCAAAAATAAAAAAAAGGATTAATCATCACGACTAATCCTTTCCATATTTTCTGGACAAAATCACCCCACGATCTTCAACAACTCCTTAGCCTTCTCCATCATTGCTTGATTGGCAGACTTTTTGGCCAATTCGTCCGCTATCTCCGCATACTTCTTGGCAATGTCCGTAAAGCCGCATTTCTCAGATATCAAAACATAGTTATAAATGGCGTCAAAATCCGTCTTCGACTCAACAGTTTTACCCGCCCACAATTGAATCACCTTAAGACGAGACACATCGGTCATTATCTCCAAGGCTCCGTCCGTGATTTCCTTTATCATCTTCCGATTTTCCGGGAAATAACGGAACAATTTCCGGGCCTTGTAGAAATAGTCCTCCGAATTCCGTTCGGCCCTCAACTGGCGAATGTAGAAATAATCGGCGACCACGTCATAATGCTCATACCCCGTATTCTTCAAAATTTCAAGCTGCCGCTCGTACTCGGCCCTGTCCGTGTTGTAGAATTTCTCCAAATACCCCACAAACGTGTCATCCAATTTCTGCATCACATCGTCTTTCGAATAGCATTGGATAAACTTGGCCTGATTGTCGAACAGATACTTAAACTGGGGAGCATGCACGTCATTCACATAATCCCGAATAATTTTCCAATTACACTCTTTCAGATAATCCGATTCTTTTTGAGTCTTAAAATACCGCTGCACGAAATCACTGTTCGACTTCCCTTGCCGTTTTAATTCCTCAAGCAACTGAATCGTCGTTTGCGAATCCGCCGGATTAGCCTCAAATTTTTTCACCAGATTGTCCAATGTACTTACCTCTTTTTCGTTGGCCATCCCAACAAAACCAAACAATAGCGTACTTACTAATAATACAATTTTTGTCATCATACTTTTATTACTTTTGTTCCAAACTTCACCTATAAAACACTTTTAGGGGCAAAAAGGGTGAATCAAAAATCGATTTTAACTTAATGTTTAACACACATTAATCTTAGTAATCATATTGCAAAAATACAATTGTATGATATTCAATGTATTATATAATATCACATTTTTGCCCCACCAAGGATAACATTGTTAAAAAAGCAAACACATAATAAGTATGAGACTTCTCCCTTATGGATTGTCAATCAATTTACTGATTATCAATACTATTATAAGAACAACAGCTATTGTCAAAGACCAACGCAACGTCATTTGCCGACTTTTTTTCGCCTCCTCCTCTTCTTCCTGTCCACCCCCATCCTTTTCCAAGGCCAACTCGTTCAACAATTCCACGTGCCCTTTTACTCGCAACCAAGATTCCACTTCTTGCTCGTCCAACTCATTCCGCTGACTCAGAATCTTGTGCGCAAACGCGATATCTTCGTCTCTATATTTCATTTTAATTTCATTCTTCGCCGGTTTCCATTGAAGCCCGGATATTTCCACTGATCAACAACAACGACAATTCAGACACCTTGGCGTTATAAAGCGCCGTCAACTGCCTGTTTACCGCCTCCATATAACTATCTTGGTATTCCCGGAATTCAATACCCGACAACGTGCCGAGTTTATATCTTTCCAACGCTGCGTCCAAGTTGTCTTCAGCCACGACCGCACTCTCCGCCTCAAAGTCCACCATCAACAAGTTGTTCTCATAAGTGTTGAACAATTGGGCCAGATCTCCCAATGTCTCCTTTTCCACGTCCTGATACGTCAATTCCGTGTTTTCCAGCTCCAGCCTCGCATTCTTCATGTCGGTACGACTCTGCAAGCGGTTAAAAATAGGCACATTCAAAGAAAATCCCCAATAAAAACCGTTCGTTCTGTTTAACCGGGAGGCGGAAGCGGGATTTTTCGTCCGATTGTAATTATATCCCGTATTGAAATCCAGCGTCGGGAAAAACACCGCCTTGGCATTTTTCAAATCCAAAGCCGATATCGTCCGATCTTTCCGGGCCATCAGTAAAGCCGTGTTAAATTCCAAGGTTTGTTTCTCCAAAGCCGCCAATTCCAAAAAAGGACCCAACAAAATCGTGTCCCGCACATAATCGACATCTTGCAAGTCGGCATTCATCAAGCGGTTCAGCGTAATGTAAGCGCTTTTCAACGTCTCTTTTTGTCTCACATAAGTCGAACTGTCAGCATTCAAATCCAATTTGGCCTGACGCATCTCCAACCTCGACAGAACCTGCAATTCATAACGCAATTTCGCATCCTCGTATCGCTCCTCTGAAATTTTCAATGAATGATAATTAGCTTCCAGCAGATTCTGTTGTATCAACACATTATAATAGGAGGAACTCACTTCCACAATCAAATTCTCAATAGCCTGCTGCAACGACAGTTCGCCTAACGCCTGCAGTTCCTTGTACCTTTCGTGCGTGGTAAACATTTCCAATCCGTCAAACAACCGCCAGTTCAATCCCACGCCGACAGAGTAATTGTTCACGGCGTTTCCCGTCACTTTATTTTCCACCCCGGCAGCATCCTCCGTTTTCACGTTATTCCGCTGCTGAGATTGTTCGGCAGAAGCCTCTATAGTCGGAAGGAAAGGCGAGTAGTTCACATTGTTCCTCGCCATGCTCATCTCGTTCCGAATGATTTTCACCGAATAATTGGACTCCAAAGCCCGGGCTATGCAGTCAGACAAAGACAAGCGCCGCTGCGCGACCCCCTCCATTGAGAACAAGGAAATCAACAATCCCGAAAAACAAGCAACGCTCAAAAATTTATAATATCTATTCCGCATCATCTCTTTACAATGTTAATCATTTTTCTTCTTCTATAATCCGAATCTCCTTGGCTGAGAAATAAGTGTAGATTGCCGGAATCACAAACAACGTCAGCAACGTGGAGCAAATCATTCCTCCGACAACCGCAATACCCATCGCCACGCGGCTCTCCGAGCCAGCTCCCGTGGCCGTGGCCATTGGCAAAATACCCAATATCGTAGCCAAACTTGTCATCAGAATCGGGCGCAAACGGGATACTGCGGATTCCCGGATGGCCTCGTCCAACGACAATCCAGCCAATTTGCGTTGATTGGCAAACTCCACGATAAGGATACCGTTTTTCGAAACCAAACCGACCAGCATGATGATTCCGATTTGGCTGAAAATGTTCATGGTTTGGCCAAAATACCACAGTGACACCAACGCTCCAATCAACGCCAGCGGCACCGTCAACATGATAATCAACGGGTCTCTGAAACTCTCGAATTGCGCAGACAACACCAGATAGATGAAAATCAAGGCCAATAAAAAGGCGACCATCAAACTCGACGAACTCTCCACGAAATCTTTGGATGTTCCGGACAGCGTTGTCTTAAAATCGTCGTTCAACACCTCAGCGGCAATGCGATCCATTTCTTCCAATCCCTGAGAGATGGTCTTCCCTTTTGCCAATCCGGCAGACACCGTGGCGGAGACAAACCGGTCGTAACGATACAACTGCGGAGGTGTCGATGTTTCCTCCATGTGTATCAGGTTGTCCAAATGCACCAATTCCCCCGCGTCATTGCGCACATAAATGCCCCTCAAATCGTCCGGTTTGTTCCGATTCGGACGGTCAAACTGGCTAATTATCTGATACTGTTTGCCATTCATAATATAATAACCAATCCGCTGCTCGCTCATTGTCAACTGCAAAGTTTCCGAAATGTCTTCCACGGACACGCCCATCGCAGCGGCCCGGTCACGGTCAATCGTTATGGTCAATTCCGGCTTTGTAAACTTCAAGTTCAAGTCAGAAGCCGAGAACATCGGACTTTTATTCACCTCCTCCATAAATTTAGGCAACACCTCTTTCAAGTCCTCCAAATTTTTCGCTTGCAATACATATTCTATCGGCAAACCGCCGCGCCCGCCGCCAAAGGTCTGTTGCTGGGACACCAACGTGCGGGCTCCCGTAAACTGCCGCACACTCACGGCCAACTCGTCCGCGATTTCCTGCTGTGTCCGTCCCCGCTCCTCCGCGTCGACCAGCCACAATTGAAAATCCGCCTGGTTTGTCGTACTTCCCCGGCCGATATTCTCAATCAGTTTGTCTTGCTCCGGAACGACGGAATCCAGGAATGCGGTGATTTCATTCGCATACCGCTCCGTGTATTCGAACGTCGCTCCTTCCGGGGCTATCGAGCTCAAACGCACCAAAGAGCGGTCCTCCAACGGAGCCATCTCCGAAGGCAACGTCATCCATAGAGCCACAATCCCGACTCCCGCCGCCCCGATGATGATAAAGGCCCAGTAACGAACCTCCAGAAACTTGTCCAACCAACGACGGTATATCGAGTTCATGCCTTCAAATATGGGTTCCGTTTTCCTGTACAACCAATTCCGGGCGGAGTTTTGTGTCAATATCTTGGTCGAAAGCATGGGCGTGAACGTCAAGGCCACAAACGCGGAAAACGTCACGGCTCCGGCAATCACCACGCTAAACTCCCGGAACAACCGGCCAGTCGTACCCTCCAAAAACACGATAGGGATAAACACGGCCACCAACACCACTGTCGTGGCAATCACGGCAAAGAATATCTCGCTCGAGCCTTTGAATCCCGCCTGCAAGGGAGACATGCCCTGCTCTATCTTCGTAAAAATGTTCTCCATCACCACAATCGCATCGTCCACCACCAAACCAATCGCCAACACAATCGCCAACAAGGTCAATATATTGATTGTAAATCCTGCGACATACATGATAAAAAAAGCACCAATCAATGACACAGGGATTGCCAACACCGGAATCAACGTCGTCCGCCAATTGCGCAAAAAAGCAAAAATAATCAACACCACCAACACGAAAGCCTCCACGATTGTATGTTCCACCTCGCTGATTGACTTACGAATATACGTGGTGTTATCAAATGCGACGGCCGCGTCAATGTCCGCCGGCAAATCTTTCGCCAAATCGTCCATCACCTTATAAGCCCTATCCGCGATGTCGATGTAATTGGCACCCGGCTGAGGCACCAACGCCACCATCACCATCGGCACGCCGTTTCTTCGCGCGATACTACGGGTATTTTCCGCATCCACCTCCGCCACTCCGATATCGCTAAAACGAATAATCTTTTCCCCCTCGCGGGCTATCACCAAATTGTTGAAATCTTCGATAGACATCAAACGGCCCATGGTACGAATCGTCAACTCCGTATTGTCGCCTTCAATCCGTCCCGAAGGCAACTCCACATTTCCCGCATCCACTGCGGTCCTCACATCCATCGGGGTCAACTTATACGCCGCCAACAACGCCGGGTCCATTCTCAAACGCACCGAATATTTCTTCTCACCCCATATCTCCACACTACTAACTCCGGGAATTGTTTGCAACCGCTCCTTATAATACAATTCGGCATACATACTCAAATCTATCATGGAACGTTCCTCGCTCCGCAAGGACACGCCGAACACCGGCTGAGAATCCGCGTCCGCCTTATAAACAGTCGGAGCCTCTATGTCCTCCGGCAAACGCCTCAACGTTCCAGACACTTTGTCGCGCACGTCATTCGCGGCCGTTTCCAAATCCACGCCCAACTCAAACTCCACCCTAATCCGGCTCATCCCGTCGCGGCTCGTGCTGCTCAACGAACGAATTCCCTGCACACCATTAATAGCCGCTTCCAATGGTTCCGTGATTTGCGTTTCGATGACTTCGGCATTGGCCCCCGTAAAAGTCGTCGAGACGGATATGATAGGGGGGTCCACACTCGGATAATCCCGCACTCCCAAATACATCAAACCAATCCCTCCCAATATCACCAACACGAGATTCAACACGGTCGCCAACACCGGTCTTTTTATACAAGTTGAAGATAAACTCATAGCACTTTTTTCTAAATTTCTTACTTGACTTCCACGTCCACTTTCATTCCTTCCCGCAATTGCATCAGACCTCCCGTCAAAACCGTGTCGCCAGGCTGTATGCCGCTAACCACTTCCACCACCCGCTCGTCCCGGCTGTCCGCTTGAATGGCAACGCTTGTCGCCACGCCATTTTTCTTTACCCACAAACGCTTGCCGTCCATATCCGGCACCACCGCCTCGGAGGGAACCAATATGTATTGCAATCCCTCCTCCGTTATCAACTCTCCCGTCACAAACACTCCCGGAACCAATCCCGCCTTATTCTTGTAACGGGCGCGTACCGCTATCTTATGAGTGTCATCGGCAGCCACATCTATTGCATACACCTTGGCCTCAATGTCTTTGTCATAACCAGCCACCTGGAAAGACAACACTCTTCCCATCAATGGCACATGCGCGTATTTCTCCGGCAATGTGAATTCCACTTTTAACACCGCGTCGTCCACAATTGTGGACACCCGGGTACTTACCTGCAAATAACTTCCCTCGCTCACATAACGGAATCCCATCCGCCCGTCAAACGGCGCGCGGATTTCCGTCCGGTTTATCCTCACTTTCAACAGTTCTATATCTTCCAACAGCATGTGATATTCCGTCTCCAAACCTTGAAACGACTCATAACTCACCGATTCCTTCTCCAACAAAACCCGCTGACGTTTCAACTGATCCTCCAGCAACGCTTTTTGATATTCCTCTCTTTTCAATTGGGCCACCAAATCCGAATCATCCACTTTCAACAACAAATCTCCCTTCTTTACCCGTTCCCCCTCTTCGAAACAAATCCGCACTACTTTTCCCGCAGTTTCCGACACCAGATCCACCTCCTCATTCGGAAGCATTGTCCCCGTCACTGGGACTCCGTTACTCGCCTCCTCATAAGCCGCCACAATACCTGTCACGGGAAGCACCCCGCCTTTTTTGCCCCCAGGCGCTGAAACCATATCCAATTTTTCTGGAGAAAAATCAATTTGAGGAAGCACCAAACATCCCACAACCACAATCGGAACCCCGATTTGCAGAATTCTTTTCGTTCTCTTTTTCATACACTTCTAACCATTTCTATTACTTACATATACAAAAATCACCTCTCGCAACACACACAACACGAGATTATGACAACAAAAATGGTCAAAAGTTTATCATAGGAAAGTTAAGACTTCGTTAAAAACGAAGTCTTTGTTTTTAAATCCAATTACGCCATTTAAAAATGATAAAGCCCATCAACGAAAACAACAGCGAAATGCCGATGGCTATCAAAAAGCCATACGGATTATTCTGAAGGCTGTTCGGCACATTCATCCCGTATAAACTGGCCACCAACGTCGGCAACATCAAAATAATCGAGATTGACGTCAAACGCTTCATCACTATGTTCAGATTGTTCGAGATTACCGAAGCGTAAGCGTCCATCGTGCCGCTCAAAATGTCACTGTATATACGAGCCGAGTCTTGTGCCTGTCTCAACTCAATCTCCACATCCTCCACCAAATCGTCATCAAAAAATTGGCGTTGCGAGCGCAAAGTCTTCATCTTCATCAGCAGATTATCATTTCCCCTCAACGACGTAATGAAAAAAACCAACGATTTTTCAATCCTCAACAACCGTTGCAACTCTTCGTTACGTATCGAACGCTCCAACTCGACTTCCGCCATGTGCATCTGGTTATTCACCTGTTTCAGATATTTCAGATACCATGCGGAGGACGACAAAAACAAACGGAACACCAAATCCCAATTATTCGCCAACTCCACATTTTTCCGTATCACGAAATTAATAAAATCAGGAAGCATGTCCGTATGATAATAACAAATCGTCACGAACAAATCATCCTTTTTCAAAATGCCCAAAGGCACCGTGATAAATGATATGCCCGCCTCCATGGACTTATAGGGTATACGCATAATCATAAGCGTCCATCCGTCTTCCTCCTCCAAACGCGAACGCTCGTCCACATCTTCAATGTCTTCAATAAATTCTTCCGGAACGTGGCACTCTTGTGTCAAAAACAAAATATCCTCCCGTGTCGGAGCCACAACATTAATCCAGCAATTCGGTTCCCATTCTTTTTTTTCCACGAACCCGACCTTACCTACCAGGAATGTTCTCATAAATAATCCTCCTTCAATTTATGAACAGAGGATTGCAAGCCCCTCCGTTCAGATTAATACCGTTGATGATAGTCGTCCATAATCTCTTTTCTGTGAATTTTGAGGCAAAAGTATACTTTTATTCCCAAAAACCACCTTATCCGACAAATTATTTTCACCTGCCAATGAATTTTAAGTTTTCAAGATTTCTAAAACAAATCAAGAAACATCTATCGTTTCTCGACAATTAATATAAAAATTCAGACAAAAAACATACCTTTGTTTTGGGAACAATGTGTCCTCTGTTTACTTACTTTTTTCACATGAACAAAAAAAGAAATATGCTATGAAAAATCCGATCTTACTCGCAATTTGTTTCCTCTTCTTGCTAAATATCTCCGCATGCAAAAACGAAAAACAAGAAACGAATCGCTTGGAATACAGCAAATATATAACAGGCTTCACCCAAGGCACCATCCGTTCGACCGACGCCATAGTAATACGCCTGAACGACGACATCTCCTTTCATGCCGACAGCATCAACACGCCTCTTTCCGAAATACTCCGGCTATCACCCAACTGCCCCGGCTCTGTCAGCATTAAAAATTCAAACACGCTCGAATTCATACCTAACGAACCATTCCGAAACGGAGAAACATACCGGGTAAACCTTTGCCTTGACAAAATCACCTCCGTCCCCCGGGATTTAAAAGAGTTCTCGTTTGACGTAAATATTCTACCACTGACCTTCTCCTTCAAAGAAGGTTCTTTGCACACCGTCCCCGGGAAGGATGGAATATTCTGCTACACCGGGACGCTCCAAAATTCAGATCTCACCTCAAACGAAATCGTGGAAAAACTGTTAACTGCCACTCTTGACGGCAAAAACATACCCATCGAATGGAAACACGACACATACAACCACCAATTCACAATCAACGACATTGAACGGAGTTCGTCCTCCCGTTCCCTGCAACTGACATTCGACGACAAAGTCTCGAACACCGGAACTTTTTCCATAACCGTCCCTCCGCTAAACGAATTCTATGCCATCGAGGCCACTGTCTCCAACGACGACGCCTCCAGTTTAAATATTGTCTTCTCCGACAATATTGACGCCATGCAAGATTTAACCGGTCTTGTCAACATTGAAAGAGTGAAAAAAACAGATTTCAACATACAAGGCAATATCATTCGGGTCTACTTGCCCGCGGACAACGACCTGCAAGGCAAGGCGGACATACGGGTATGTCGGGGAATCGCCAACGAAGCCGGAGACAAGACCCAAGAAGACCAAGTGTTTTCTGTGAATTTACCATCCACAAGACCAGAAGCCAGATTCGTCGGGGACGGAACTTTCACTCCCGCCGAAGGCGACATCATCATTCCGATTTCCACGGTTGGCCTACGCGCCATACAACTGCACGTGGTCAAAATTTTTGACAACAACATGCAGTTCTATTTGCAAGAGGGCGCATACGACCAATCTTACGCCTATGAGATGCGCAGATCGGGAAGAACCATATTAAACAAGCGGATAGACCTCGTGAAACCGGGACAACAAATAGACCTTTCCAAATGGCAAGACTTCACAATCAACCTCGAGGACTATATTCCCGTGGAAAAAGGAGTGATATACCAACTGGAATTACGATTCCG
Source organism: uncultured Butyricimonas sp. (assembly GCA_944320555.1). Classification (GTDB taxonomy): domain Bacteria; phylum Bacteroidota; class Bacteroidia; order Bacteroidales; family Marinifilaceae; genus CALUMT01. The sequence continues at coordinate 31,154 of CALUHX010000030.1, forward strand.
CAAAGCGTACACCACATGGGCCGATGCCTCCGACGCAAGCCGTGGGGAATCCGACAACGAGAACGCCATCCCGGAAGAAGAAACAGAATATTTCGACGGCATAGGTTACAGCTACAATGCTTACCCCGAGAATTACAACTGGGCGGAACGGGACAATCCCGCCTCGGACTCCTATTATATCAACAGCCGCTTCCCCAAAAGGAACATCGTGGTCACTTCTCTTGGCGTGACCGCCAAAGGCGGGAGTGACGGGAAATATATGATTGCCGTAAATGATTTGCAAACGACCGAGGCTGTAAAGGGATGTAAAATCATATTCTACAATTATCAACGCCAAGAATTAGATTCCACCGTCACCGACAAAGACGGTCTCGCCTCCATCAAACTAAAAAGCAAACCATTTACCCTCATGGCTTGCAAGGGAAACGACAAAACATATCTGAAAATAAACGATGCCTCGTCACTGTCGTTCAGCAATTTTGACATCAGCGGCCAAATGGTGCAGCAAGGCATAAAAGGATTCTTGTACGGAGAACGGGGCGTTTGGCGTCCGGGGGACAACATATATCTTTCTTTTATGTTGGAAGACGAAGAAAATTTAATCCCAGAGGGACATCCCATTATCGCGGAACTTTATGACCCTAACGGCAACATTGTCGAGACTCTTCGCACAGGCAGGGACAAACACGGATTGTATTGCTTCACTTTCAAAACCAACCCACAAGCCATGACCGGTTATTGGAGAGCCATAGTACGTGTCGGAAGCCGCCATTTCACAAAGACATTGCGAATTGAAACGGTGAAGCCCAACCGTCTGAGCATAGAAACGGCCATCCCAGACGGAGCTATCGGCAAAGGAAGCGCGGAAGAAAACATTCCGGTCGCCACCCGTTGGCTACATGGCGCCCAAACATCCTCTTTAAAAGCGATAACAGAATTACGACTGACTAAAGGAACGACAAGTTTCGAAAAATATCCCGGTTATGTTTTCGACGATCAATCTCGGACATTTAACGCCACAGAAAGCACAATTTTCGAGGGTACGACCGACAAAGAAGGCCGCTTCAACATTCCCGTTAAAAACATTGTCGCGGAAAACGCTCCAGGAATGCTAAACGCCCGGTTAACGACACGGGTATTTGAGCCAGGAGGGGATTTTAGCACCACGACCTCGTCCATAAAATACTCTCCTTACTCGGAATATGTGGGAATAAAACTACCTACGACTGAAGATAACTGGTACAATGCAAATCAGAAGATACACGTCTCGGGAGTGGTGGTCACCACAAAGGGAAACCCTGTCGGCAAACGCAGGATTCAAATAGACATCTATCGTTTGGAATGGCGCTGGTGGTGGGATGCCGAACAGGAAAATTTGAGCTATTATGTGAACAGGGCCTATCAGAAACCGTTGAAAACATACTCCATTCAATCCTCAACGAATGGACAATTTGAGATAAACCTTAATTTCAATGAGTGGGGACGTTACTTCATTATCGCAAGAGACGAGGCGTCCGGCCACACTTGCGGAACGACGATGTACGTCAGCTCATGGGACAATGACATGAACATCCCGGGCATGTCCACCCTGTTGAATCTAACCACAGATAAAAAGAACTATAAGGCAGGCGAATCCGTTCAAGTAAGATTTCCATCCTCCGAAGGCGGCATCGCCCTCGTGAGCATCGAAGATGGCAAAAGCGTAAAAGACGTGTTCCGAATCCCCACGAAAGCCGGACACACGACTTTCAAATTCGCCGCGACACAAGAAATGTGTCCCAATATTTATGTCAACGTCTCTCTCATCCAACCGCAAAAAGACAGGGACAACGACAAACCCATCCGTCTTTACGGCGTAATAAACGTTCCTGTGGAAGACCCTGCGCTACAACTGACTCCTGTCATAAAAGCGGATAAAGAAGTCCGCCCCTCGCAAAATTTCTCCGTCTCCGTAAGTGAAAAAAATGGTCGTCCGATGACATACTCCATTGCGGTGGTGGACGAGGGACTTCTTTCCTTGACATCGTTCAAAACGCCCGACCCTTTCACGGCATTCTACGCCCGAGAGGCTCTAGGCGTAAAAACCTGGGACTTTTACGATGATGTGTGTGGCGCGTATGGAGGACGGTTGGAAAACGCTTTTGCCATAGGAGGCGACGAAGCCATCGACTTGGAAGAAGAACATGAAAACAACCGCTTTACCCCGGTGGTAATTTTCGATGGACCATTTACCATCAATGGAAACGAACGGCACTCACACACCTTCCGAATGCCGGAATACATCGGAGAGGTAAGAATAATGGTCGTGGCGGAGCACGACGGACGATACGGCTCCACGGCGCAAAAAATGAAGGTCAACAAACCTCTGATGCTCAATGTCACCATGCCTCGTCTGTTCACCCCTGGTGACGAGATTGAAATACCCATAACCGTGTTCGCTTTAAAAGAAAACATACGCGATGTGACTATTTCCATGCAAACAGACGACAAAATAGAAGTCCTTTCTCCTCAAGGAACAAAAATACAATTCACGGAAAAGGGAGAACAAGTGGCATTCTTAAAAGCCCGCGTGAAAGATCAAATTGGAAATTCCACACTGACGTTTATGGCCCAAAGCGGCAACGAAACAGCACATTACACCTGCGATGTGGAAATACGCATGCCTAATCCTCGTGTGACACAAGTAACAAAACGAGAAATCGCGGCAGGCGAAACGTTCACTTTTTCCGAAGCAATCGAAGGTCTACAACCACAAGCGACTTTGGAAATCAGCAGTATTCCCGCCCTCAATTTGGACCAAAGGCTCAATGACCTAATCCAATATCCACATGGTTGCGGAGAACAAATCACCTCTGCGGCTTTTCCCCAACTGGTCATCGGCAAATTGATGGAACTCAGTCAAGGAGCCCGAAAGACAGCCGAGATAAACGTGAAAGAAACAATTTCCCGCCTGCGAGAATATCAAAACGCCAATGGCGGCTTCTGTTATTGGCCGGCCTCAAACACGGTGGACGAGTGGGTAACGACTTACATTGCGGATTTCCTCATTCAAGCCGAACGCCAAGGCTACAGTGTCCCGTCAGGCATGAAAAACGGAGTGCTATCCTATCTCTCAGAAAAAGCCAACAAGTGGAATCCTAGCGATTACTACGCGGAAATAGAACAGGCATATCGACTTTATGTACTGGCCTTGGCGGGAAAAAGCAATCTGGCAGCAATGAACCGCCTCCGGGAAATCAAATACCGGAATCCTATAGCCCGCTGGCAACTGGCAAGCGCGTACGCGCTACTGCGCCACACCAACATAGCCCGGGAACTTGTGGCCAATTTGCCTACCGAAGCAGAACAATACCGGCAGTTAGGCAGATGTTATGGCTCCACCCTCAGAGACAACGCCATCATCCTGCGTAGCCTGATTGACATCGGCATGCAGGACGAAGCCTATAAATTACTACAAAAGATAGCTTCCCGATTCGCTTCCGGCGAATGGCTCAGCACCCAGGAATGCGCATTCGGATTATGTGCGGTCGGGCAATACGTGGACACCTACCTGCAAGAAGGCACGGGGATAAACATACTTGTGGACGGCAAAACAGTCTCGACCACCAAAACCATCCTGCAACAAGAAGTCCCGACACCCGGCAACAAGATGGCCGTTTCCGTCAAAAACAATGGACAAACCGAACTACATGCCAGAATCATCAGCAGCGCGATTCCCATTGGAGTAACAAACATACGAGAAATGAGCGGGTTACAAATGAATGCCAACTATTACCGAAACGGAATGTTGGACAACGCCGCCATTTACAAACAAGGAGAGGATATCATGGTGGAAATTACCATCCGCAACACGGGAAACATCGGACACTATGACCAATTAGCCTTAACCTACTTATTCCCCTCTGGCTTTGAATATCTAAACGAGCGTCTGACTTCCGGCGAGAATCCATTTAAGAACGCGGACAACGCCGACATCCGGGACGACCGTGCGTGCCTATATTTCTCATTGGAACAGGGCCAACAAAAAACATTCCGTTTCCGATTCAATGCGGCCTATCCGGGCAAATATCTTTTACCCGCGATAAATTGTGCCGCGATGTACGACAATTCGATTACAGCCACGTTGCCCGGCAGAGAAATCGAAATCAAACGTGAATAACCCACCACGGCATGCAACGCCCGAAACTACACAAAACAACAAAACAATTGCGCTCCCGCTCAAATAAAATCGGGAGCGCAATTGTTACATTTTCATTGCATTCCTGTTACATGCGTGTTAAGTCATAATCAAGCGGGATGATTCATCAATAATCATTTTTTCAAACGGCGAATTGTTGGAATTTCGCGTCAACAAAAAACACGTATTTCAACCAAAACAGAATAATATGAAAGCATTACATAACACAGGTTTCAAATTCAACGCCTTCTGTATCTGTGCGGCCCTCATCACCTATACGAGCATGTATGCGTTCCGCAAAC
>CALUHX010000031.1 GCA_944320555.1 uncultured Butyricimonas sp.
CTTATTGAGAATATCTGCGGGATACTGTTTCATCACAATATCCCGCAAATGGGCTCTTTTTAAGGGATGACTATTTAGGGGTTCCTCCGCTGCGAAGTCGGCGGAGGAACGTTGTTTTGTGGGGAGAATTGGACGGGAAGGGGCTTTGGCGGGGAGGATTTGTTTGAGTCCTGCGTGTTGAAGATTTCTTTGTGCGGAAGGGAAAGTTGGTCGAAATTGGTGCAATAATCAGTAACCTGTGTATGGACGGGGAAGGACGCGCATTGTAATTTTGTGGACATAAATCATGTGAGATATGAATGTTTTGATACGATTTTTGAAGAATTGGACACTTCCGTTGGGCATGGCCTGCGGGGTGATGGGTTTTCTGGCTTTTCACTACGTCCGGGCGCTTGCCCCGGTGAAGCCCGCGGCGGGTGCGGCGGCCGAGTTTTTAATGCCGACCGTGTTGTTTGTCATGCTGTTTGCCACGTTTTGCAAGGTGAATCCGAGGGAGATGCGGATTACGATGTGGCACGTGTGGTTGGTGGGATTCCAGTTGTTGTCGTGCTTGGCGATAGCCCTGTTTCTGCGTTTCACGCCGGGATTCCGCCACGAGTTGCTGGCCGAGGGGCTGATGATATGCTTGGTTTGCCCGACGGCGGGTGCGGCGGCGGTGATTACGGGAAAGCTGGGAGGCAGCGAGACTTCGCTCACCACCTATACGATATTGAGCAATCTGGCGGCTGCGGTCGTCATCCCGTTAGTGTTTCCGCTGGTGGAGAAGCATGTGGACGCGTCGTTCGCAAGCCAGTGCGTGGCGATATTGCGGCGGGTGTTCCCGTTGCTGATATTTCCGTTCCTGCTGGCTTGGGGGGTGCGGGAGTTTTTTCCGAGGGCGCATGCGAGGGTGGTGGCGTATTGCCGGGATTTGGCGTTTTATCTGTGGGGTTTCGGGTTAGTGCTGTCGGTGGGGCAGACGTGCCGTTTTCTGGCGGACAGTCCGGTGGGCGCGCGGCTGAAGTGGGCGTTGTCCGGAGTGAGCCTTGCTGCCTGCGCGTTGCAGTTTTTCATGGGGAAAAGGATAGGGGCGGCGTATGGCGAGCGTGTGGGCGGCGGACAGGGCCTGGGGCAGAAAAACACGATTTTTGCCATTTGGGTGTCGTACACATACTTGTCGCCCGTGTAGTCCGTCGCTCTGGGGACGTATATCATTTGGCAGAACATCTTTAACTCGTGGCAGTTGTGGCGCAAGCAGAAGCAGGACGAGAAAAACAAAACGCATTAATTAAAATGAATAAGGATATGATAATCAAAATTTGTCTGTTTATGGCACTTTTCACTTTCAACAGGTGCGGGGGAGATGCTGATGCGCCCTCTGCGCCATCGGGATCGACAGGCCACCTGACCACGGCGAGCACCGTGCGGGAGGTGTTGGAACACCCGGCTTTCGAGGGTTTCTCCCGCTATATTCTTCCGTTGGAGTGGGGATACGACGAGGACATGCCGCTGTCCCGCGTCGCGCGGTTGCTTCCTTATCACAATTATGTGGACGCCGGGCGTTGCGTGGATTGCATTAACCAGATGATAGACTCCGTGGCGGCTGGGCGGAAGATTTTTTACGATTTGGGCCGGACGGATGCCGGATTGTTCTTTTTCCGAGGCCGCCCGGGCGCGCCCTTTGCTGTCATCTGTCCCGGCGGTGGGTTTTCCTATGTGGGGTCCATCCACGAGGGATTCCCTTATGCGCTGGAATTGAGCCGGATGGGATACAATGCGTTCGTCATTCAATATCGGACGGGTGATGCGCAAGCGGCTTGCGAGGATTTGGCGACCGGCATCCAATACATTTTCGACCACAGTGCGGAGTTACGGGTTGACACGGCGGGTTACTCCTTATGGGGCAGCTCGGCGGGGGCGCGGATGGCCGCCTATCTCGGCTCCTATGGGACTGCGGCATTCGGGGCGCGGGCGTTGCCCCGTCCCGCTACGGTGGTGATGGCCTACACGGGTCACAGCGAGTACACCCGTCAGGACCCGCCGACCTATTCCGTGGTGGGGTCAAACGACGGCATTGCCAACCCCAACACGATGCGGCGGCGGACCGAGGCCTTGCGGGTGGCGGGCATCCCGGCGGAGTTTCACCTTTTCCCCGGCCTGCGCCATGGCTTCGGACCGGGCACGGGGACCATCGCCGAGGGCTGGATTGACGATGCCGCCCGTTTTTGGAAGGAAAATATTGTGAAATCAAATAAAGAGAAGTAAGCTATGAAAAGGACATTGCAGACATTGTGCATGCTGCTTGCCGCCAATTGGGCGGCGGCCTGCGGTGGTTCCGGCCCGAACGCGGATATGGACGGGATGCGGAAGGAGATTTTTCTTTGGCCGGAGGGAAACATGCCCACGGTGACCCCCTACGAGGTGAACAATGGGGGCTATCAAGACGACCCTGGCTTCCGTCCCAACATGGTGTGGTATCCGGTGCCGGAGGGCGTGGAGGTGAAAGGGGCCGTGCTGGTTTGCCCGGGAGGGGCGTTTATGTTCCGCAGCCCTAACGAGGGGGCGCCCGTGGCTGAGCGGCTGAGTGAATTGGGTTATCAAAGTTTCGTGGTCAACTATCGTGTGCGGCCCTACACGATGGAGGAGGGGAGCCTCGACCTAGCCCGGGCCGTGCGTTATGTGCGCGCCCATGCCGAGTCGTATGGCATTGACCCGGAGAATATCGCCTCGGTCGGCTTTTCCGCCGGAGGGATTCTTTGCGGCGACGAGGCATTGCATTTCGACGGGACGGTGAACGGCTCCGTACTGGATGACCGGTATGTGCCGGACAGTCTGGACCAAGTGTCGGCCGACGTGTGCGCCATCGGAATGATTTATTCGTTCTACGGCCGGCTGAGCGTGTCGAACAACAATGTGGAGGAGTTGCGGGCCGGGAATATTCCGCCGACGTTCTATACCTATGGAACGGAGGATCCCTTCTACCGTCAGTTCAACCGGAACGTCGAGGCCGTGCGTCAAGCGGGAGCGCGGGTGGAGGCGCACGTGCTGGAGGGCTGGCCCCACGGTTTTGGCGTGAGGGGCGGCTGGGCAGAGAATTTCGACCGTTTTCTGATGACGGTGATGAAACATTGATTAGGAGAATTGTTTTAATGAAAATGATATAGAAAAAAGAAAAGCTATGGAAAATTTCACGTATCAATATCCCGTTCGCCAGCATTTTGGCAAGGGATGCGCGGAAAGCGCCATCAAGGAAGAGATGAAACGCGCGGGAAAGAACGTGTTGCTGGCATACGGCGGCGGCTCGTTGAAGCGCACGGGATTGTATGATAAGATTGCGGGATGGCTGCGCGAGTGCGGCAAAGAGGTGACGGACTTTGGAGGCATCACGCCCAATCCGACCTACGCCAAGGCGCAGGAGGGTGCCCGTCTCGTCCGTGAGCGTGGCGTCGACTTTATCCTCGCCGTGGGCGGCGGATCGGTCATCGACTGCTGCAAGGTGGTGTCGGCCCAGGCCCGGCTGGACGAGGACATTTGGGAGGCGCAGTACGAGAAGCACCGCTATCCGACGGACTTCGTGCCGATGGGGGCCGTGGTGACCGCCTCCGGCACAGGTGCCGAGCAGAACAATGGTGCTGTGATTACCCACGAGGAGAAGCGGCTGAAGCAGCCGTTGGTGGGGGCCTACCATTCGTTTGCCGTGCTGGATAGCGACTTGACGAAGACGCTTCCCATGAGTCAGGTCGTCAGCGGGGCTTTCGACACGCTCAGCCACTGCATGGAGACCTATATGGGCCGTCCGCAGACGACCAATTTGTCGGACGAGGTGAACGAGTCTGTGATGCGAAATGTAATCAAGAACCTGCGGGCGCTGATTGCCAATTCCGACGACGACTTCGCGCGCGGCGAGTTGATGTGGGCCTCCGCCATTGCGGAGAACGGATTGCTCAAACTCGGCAAGCAGACCGATTTCCAGTGTCACATGCTGGAGCACGCCGTAGGCGCTTACACCGACTGCAACCACGGGCGTGGGCTTGCGGTCATTCATCCCATCCTCTACCGCCACTTGTTGGAAGAGGGCAAGGGAAAGTTGGCCCGCATGGCCGAGCAGGTCTGGGGCGTGAAGGGAGCGACGCTCGGGGAGACGGCCGCCAGCGGAGTGGACGCCCTTGAGGCTTTCATCCGTGAAATCGGCCTGCCTTCCCGTTGGAGCGAGATGGGAATCACGGACGAGAGCGTGCTGCGCGCTGCCGCTGACACCTGCATCCTCACGCCGGGATGTTGCAAGCGTTTCTCGCGCGACGAGTTGTTTGACGTGTTGAAAGAAGGGATTTGATATGAGTGCGAGCATGTGTCCCAAAGTGATTTGTCACATCATGTCCTCCGTGGACGGCCGCCTGTTGCCTGAGCGGTGGACGCTTCCTTTCGACGGGAAGGACAAGGGCGAGTTGTTGGGCGTTTACGCCGCCATTGGGCGGAAGTTGGGCGCCGACGCTTGGATGTTTGGAAAAAACACCCTGACGGAGGGGTATTTCCCGAGGAAGTTTCATGCGGGCGACTCTGCGTCATCGGAGCTTTATGAGGCGTACGTGGCTCCCCGTTCTTCTGAGCGTTTGTTCGTGGTGGCCGACCCGGACGCGGACATTCTTTACGAGTCCCCGACGGTGAGGGGCGACGACATAGTGGCCGTTTTGCCCGAAATGGTTTCGGAGGCTTATTTGGAATGGTTGCGGCGACACGGGATTTCTTATTTCCCTGCCGGACGGGACGGCGGCGACTTGTCTCTGGCGATGCGGACGCTTGCCGGCGTGTTCGGCGTGAAGACTCTCTCGTTGCAGGGAGGGGGAATCATCGACGGCGCGTTTCTTCGGGCCGGACTGATAGACGAGCTGAGCCTTGTCGTTTATCCGGGAATCGACGGTGCGGCTTCCTCGCCCTCAATCTTCGAATATATGGGAGAGGAGAGGTTGCCTGCGTGTGGACAGAGTCTCGAGTTGGTGTCGGTGGAGACGGAGCGGGAGGGGGTGGTGTGGCTACGCTACAGGTTTCATAAGCCGTAGCGTTAAACGGTGCCGTTGAAGAAAGCGACATCCCCTGCCGAATTCCCGGCAGGGGATGTCGCTTTTCCGTGTGGTTTCCCCGTTGCGTCAGAATTGCAGCAGGACGGCGCCGCACGAGTAGCCGCCGCCGAAGACGGTGAGCCCCACGAGGTCGCCCGGTTCCACCCGGTCCAGATTGAGGGAGAGGGTAAGGGCGCAACTGGGGCATCCCGTGTTGCCATGTTCCTCTATGCTCGAAAGGACACGGTCCTCAGGCATGTCGATTTGGCGGGCTATGGTGTTCATGATGCGCTTGTTGGCTTGGTGGGGCGAGATGTATTTGATGTCGGAAAGTCGCAGGCCGAGGTGGTCTGTGATGGTCTTCAGTCCGTTAATCATGTAGTGGCAGGCGTTGATGAACACGTCCCGCCCTTCGGGCATGCCGATGCCTCCGTCCCGGGGACAGAGATAGACGGCGGTGGCGGCTTTCCCCACATTTCCCAGACCGCGGGTGTGGATTTCCAGAATTTTGGCCGGTTTGTCGCCTGCGGGGAGGGTGGAGATGGCCACGGCCACGGCTCCGTCGCCCCAAAGGTGTCCGCTTTGCGGGTCGGTTTCGTTGGCGTATTTTGTGTTGTGTTCGGAGGCGAGCACGATGGCCTTGGTGGCTTTGCCCATGGCGAAATAGCCTTCCGCGATTTCCAACGCGTTGATGAACGAGGAGCAGGCGGAAGAGACGCTGAGGCATTTGGCGTCCGCGATGTCGAACACCCGCTGTACGGTGTGGGCGGCGGTGCGGACGGTGTCGTAGGGGGAATAGGTGGCGGCGACGATGAGGTCGACCTCTTCGATGGGGAATGGGAGGCGTTCTTTCAGCCTGCGCACGGCCTCGACGGCCATGGTGTTGGTGTTTTCGCCTTCGAGTGCTTTGCTGCGGTTGCGAATGCCGGTGCGGCTGTATATCCATTCGTCATCCAGTCCGTTCACGTCCTTGAAGTAGGCGTTGGGAACTTTTCCTTCCGGCAGATAGTGGGCAAAGGCGTTGATGTATAAGTTCATTTGTATCATGTTATTTAATTATTCCGTAAAATAGTATGTTAATGTACTCGTTAATGATTCGCGGTTTGGGTTGGTGGTTGTATTGTTGGATGAAACCGACCTCCAAGCTCTTGAACACGGTGAGCAACGCATTGGCCAACCGTCGAGGTTGTTTGATGCTGAATATGCCGTGGTTCACTCCGTCCTTCAGTATCGTGTACAGCAGTTCCAATTCCAATTTGTCGATGTTTTTCCGCAACGATTCGATTTTGCTGTTGTTGTGGAGGTAAGTTTCTTTGATAGCCTGGCTTCCTCCCATGAGTTCGGCAATCAAATTGAACCGTTCCCGGATATACAATTTCAACCTTTTGTCGGCGGGCAAGGCCGTTTGTTTTGCCTGTTCGAGTTTTTGTTGTATCAGTTCCGTTTTTTGTTTCACGATGTAGTCGAAAATCATCTCCTTACTGTTAAAATGCGTGTAAAGAGTGCGTCTGCTCACGCGGGCGGCAAGGGCGATATCTTTCATCGTTGTTTTGTAAAAACTTAGTTCTGTGAACAACTTCTGTGCCACAGATATGATTTTTGCTTGTGTCTTTTGTAGATTTGCGCGCATTTTGATTACACACTTTGAAAAATGTGCGCGATATTACGCAATATATTCCGATATTCCTTGATGTTGTGCGATAAATCTTGTGTTTTGGGAAAAAATATGACAAAAGTCATGTTTTTCACGAGAGGGAAAGGTTACTTTTGCGCGGTTAAATTAAAAATGAGTATATGAATCGAATTCTTTTGAAAGAGAAACCTTTTACGAAGGAGTGGTTTAAGACTTACGCTTTGTTGGTGGGAGGAGCTTTTGTGTTGGCGTTGGGGTATAGTTGTTTTATGGCTCCTTACAAGATTGTGCCGGGAGGCATATACGGTATCACGATTGTGTTGCAGCACATGTGGGGATTTCCCATCGGTCTCTCCGCCTTATGCTTCAACCTCCCCCTCAGTCTCCTCGGCATGCGCGTGCTGGGGTCCGGATTCGGCGTGAAGACCTTCGTCTGTTTTATCCTTGTGGCCGTGTTCTCCGACACGTTGCCCCGCTTGCTGCTGACCTTGATGGGCGAGCCTATTCCGACCGACCCCATGGCCGTGTTGGATCCGTTCAAGTTGGGCGACGAGGTGCTTTTGGCTTGTGTTTTTGGTGGAGCCGTGATGGGAACCGGCGTGGGCATGATTTTGAAGTCCAGGGCTTCGAGCGGGGGAACGGACGTGTTGTCCAACATCTTGCACAAGTGGACCAACCGGCCGTTGGGACAGTTGCAAATGATAGTTGACTCGTGCATCGTGATATTCGGTTTCTTGATGTTTCAAGACTGGAAGGTGCCTATGTATTCGTGGTTGTCTATCTTCTTGATGGGTAAAATGATAGATGTGATTCTGCAAGGGTTCTCCAGTGAGAAGAGTTTCTTTATCGTGTCGGAGAAAGTGGAGGAGATTCGAGGTTTTATTCTCAACCAGATGCATCGGGGAGGGTCGATTGTTCCCATTGAGGGCATGTACCACCGCGACCGGCGTGAAATGATTATGACGATGGTGAATCAGCGCGAGATGGCCGCCTTGCAGCAAGGCATTTATAAGATAGACCCGAACGCTTTCGTGACCATTATCGATGCCAAGGAAATATTGGGGAAGGGATTTAAGAAATTGAGCGAGGATTAAGGAATGGCTATTTTTTTGTAATGTTGTTTTATGGATTGGCAAAATCGCCGCGGACTCTTTCTTGAGATGTCTGCGGCGATTTTTTATTGCGGCGATTGTTTTTGAGGAATGTGGCTCACGAGCGTCCTTGCCCGAACGGTTCCATGGCCCGTTGGAAGATGCCGTGCAGGTAGGCGATGGTCATGCCGTAGTTGCTCACGGGCACGCCGGCCTCGATGGCCGGGCGCAGGCGGGTGCGCAATTGGCGGGCGGTGATCATGCACCCTCCGCATTGGATGATCATGGCGTAGTCTGTCACGGGCCGGGAGATGGCGTCCAGTCCTGCGATGAAGTCGAACTCTAAACGCTTTCCCGTGCGCTCCCGCAGCCAGCGGGGAATCTTGTGTCGGCCGATGTCCTCGCATGACACGTGGTGCGAGCATGACTCCAGCATCAGCACCCGGTCACCGTCCCGCAATTCGTCGATGTGCGGTGTGCCCCGCAGGTAGGCGGCGAAGTCTCCCTTGTGGCGTGCCAGCACGATGCTGAAACTCGTGAGGGGAATTTCAGCGGGAATCAGCGGCGCCACTTTTTTGAACACTTGGCTGTCCGTGATGGCCAGTCGCGGGCGTATCCCCGTTTGGGTGAGGAACGGTGTGATTTCCTCCGGTTGCAGGGTGATGGCTGCGCAATGGTTGTCCAGAATGTCCCGCGTCACTTGCACTTGCGGCAGAATCATGCGCCCGGCGGGGGCCTCCGAGTCTATCGGGGTGATGAGCAGCACGATGTCGCCTGGATGGAGCAAGTCGCCGATAAGGGACTTCGGCGCGTCGTTCCCTTGCTTTTTCCACACCTCTTTGATGGCCTCCACCACGGGTTCCGGCGTGTCCGCGCGGGTGGAAAAGTCAATGACGGGACATCCGAGCTCTTTTTCCAATGTCTTTTGCAAATTGTCGTCCAGTGGCTGCTCGTCACGTTTGTTGTGTACGATGATGAACGGCAATTCCTCTTTGTGGAGTTTCTCCACAAGGGCTCTTTCCTCTGGCCCGAATTGGTTTCCGGAAATCACGAGCAGGGCGACATCGGCCTGCTCGATGGCTTGCAACGTCTTGCCCACCCGTTTCTCGCCCAGCGTCCCGTCGTCGTCAAAGCCTGCCGAGTCGATGAATATCACGGAGGCGAACCCCGGAATCTCGTAACTTCGTTTCACGAGGTCTGTCGTGGTGCCGGCCACCTCCGACACGATGGAGGTCTCCTGGCCCGTCAGCAGGTTGATGAGCGAGCTTTTCCCTTTGTTCCTTCTGCCGAGAATGATGACATGCAATTTGTTTTCTTTGCCCATGTGCTTACAGTTTAGCGGTATGTTTCGACGTCTTCCTTTGTGATGGTCGCGTCGCAGAGAATGATTAATCGTTCGATTACGTTGCGCAGTTCCCGGATATTTCCAGTCCAATTGCAAGCCTGCAGGGCTTTTATGGCCTCCGGGGTCAGCCGTTTTGTGGGGATTCCCATCTCGGCGCATATTGTTTTGAGGAAATAATCCGTCAGGGGTTCCACGTCCTCGATGCGCTCGTTCAACGAGGGAACGCGGATGAGAATGACGCTGAGCCGGTGGTAGAGGTCTTCCCGGAAGTTGCCTTTGGCTATCTCTTCTTTGAGGTCCTTGTTTGTGGCGGCGATTACGCGCACGTCCACGGAAATGTCCGTGTCTCCGCCCACCCGGCTTATCTTTTGTTCTTGTAACGCCCGCAGCACTTTGGCTTGGGCGTTCAGGCTCATGTCCCCGATTTCGTCCAAAAAGAGCGTTCCCCCGTTCGCCAGTTCGAATTTCCCTTTCTTTTGTTTGATGGCCGACGTGAACGACCCTTTTTCATGGCCGAACAGTTCGCTCTCGATGAGTTCCGAGGGAATGGCGGCGCAATTGACTTCCACGAATGCGTTGTCCTTGCGGTGGCTCAGCTCGTGCAGCTCGTGGGCCACCAGCTCCTTGCCCGACCCGTTGGGCCCAGTGATGAGGATGCGGGCGTCCGACGGGGCCACTTTTTCGATGATGGCCCTCACGTGATTGATTGCCTCCGAGTTGCCTATCATCTGGTATTTCTTGCTTATCTTGTTTTTGAGTTTTTTTGTCTCGTGAATCAGCTCGTGCTTGTCCGTGGCGTTTTTCACGGTGATTAGCAGGCGATTCAAGTCTAACGGCTTCTCTATGAAGTCGAATGCCCCCTTGCGTATGGCTTCCACGGCGGTGTCAATGGTTCCATGTCCCGAAATCATAATGACCGGAGTGTCCGGAGAGAACTCCTTGATGCGTTCCAGCACTTCAATTCCGTCCATCTTGGGCATTTTGATGTCGCAGAACACCACGTTGGGTTTTTCCGTCTTGATGGCCACCAGTCCCTCCATTCCGTTTTCAGACAGGATGACCTCGTGTCCTTCGTATTCGAAGATGTCTTTTAGGGTGTTACGTATGCCCCTTTCGTCGTCGATGATTAAAATTTTAGACATAAATTCCATTTTGGTAAGTCCCGCAAATTTAACTAATTATCTTTAATGTGGGAAATTGAGCATGTTTTTTGATAGGATTAAAGATAAAATCCCTATATTTGGATGAGTATTTATCGCATAAATTCTTGATTGTATGAGACGGATTGGAATAGTGTTGTTGGCATTGCTGATGGCCGTGGCCGCGGACGCCCAACGCAAAAAAGTCGGGTTGGTTTTGAGTGGCGGTGGGGCCAAGGGTGTGGCGCATATCGGAGTGTTGAAAGTTTTGGAGGAGGCCGGGATACCCATCGATTGCATCGTGGGCACCAGCATGGGGTCCATCGTGGGCGGTTTGTACGCCATTGGTTATGATGCTTGTGCGATGGACACGCTGGTGAGGTGTCAGGATTGGCCCTTCCTTCTGAGCGACAAGGTGTATCGCTATAATCTGCCTTTTTCGGAAAAGGAATCCACGGAGAAATACCTCCTTTCCGTGCCCATCCGAAAAAAAGGCGGAATTTCCCTTCCGTCGGGGTTCATCAGCGGTCAGAACATATATAATCTTTTCTCTGACCTTACTATCGGTTATCACGACTCCCTTGATTTTTCCACCCTTCCCATTCCGTTCGCCTGCGTGGCGAGCAACCTGGTCGATGGCAAGGATGTCATTCTTGACAAGGGCTATTTGCCTCTCTGCCTGAGGGCCAGCATGGCTATCCCGGGGGTGTTCGCCCCTGTGCGCCAAGGGGGCATGGTGTTGGTGGACGGGGGAATCTCGAACAACTTCCCTGTCGACGTGGCTCGGAGAATGGGGGCGGATGTGATAATTGGGGTTGATGTGCAGTCTGATTTGAAGAACGAGAAAGGTCTGGAGTCTGTCACCGGCATTATTGACCAGCTTGTCTCTTTTTTGGGCATTCAGAAATATGAGGACAACAAGAAATTGGTCGATATTTACATCAAGCCGGATGTCACGCCTTATTCGGCGGCCAGTTTCTCGCGGGACGCCATCGACACGTTGATAGCCCGCGGCGAGAAGGTCGCCCGCTCGCAGTGGGATGAGTTGATGGCCTTGAAGCGTGAGTTGGGGCTGGAAGAGTCGGAAAACAAGGAAAAGCCTCGGAGAAATGTGGTGGAGATGGACGACACTGTGGCTGTCTCCCGCATTCATTTCGTCGGCATCAACGAGCGGGACGAGAAATGGTTGCGGCGCCAGGTGCGCATCAAAGACCACAGCCTTGTCACCCGCGACGATTTGCATCAGGCCATAGCCGAGCTTTACGGCATTGGAGCTTTCTCCAGTGTCACCTACCGTTTGTGCGGAATGGGGCCTGAGTATGAGTTGGAATTGATTCTGCGCATGAAGTCCATGAGTTCCTTGAATCTCGGTTTTCGCTTCGATACGGAGGAAATGGCGGCCATCTTGCTCAATTCCACCATCACGCACCGCGATTTGCGGGGGTCGCGCCTTTCCCTGACGGGACGTCTTAGCATGAATCCTTACGTGAAACTGGAGTATTCTCTCGGGAGCACCTTCTTGTGGCGTTTCACCTTGGGTTACACTTTTAGATACAATGACATCGACATTTATTCCAAAGGAGACAAGACGGATAACGTCACCTTCTCTTACCACCAGGGCAAACTGGGGCTTTCGGACATCTATTATCGTAATTTCCGCTTGCAGTTGGGCTTGCGTTACGAGTATTTCGATTACGACTCCTTTATGTTTTCCGCCGACGGACATAGTTTCTATGTGAAACCGGAAGGCTTTTTTAGCTATTACGGGGAAATGCGTCTGGAGACTTTCGACAAGCGTTATTTTCCGGAGCAGGGGCTTTCCTTGAAGGCCGACTATGCGCTTTATACGGATAATTTTGTCACTTACGATGGCGGTGCGCCTTTTTCCGCGGTGTCCCTTGACCTTCAGACCGTCGTGCCCATCACGAGGCGTGTCAAGCTTTTGCCCTCCATTTATGGAAGGGTGCTGATTGGCAACACGATACCCTATCCTTATCTCAATTACATGGGGGGAACTCTCGAAGGGCGTTATATCGATCACCAGCTTCCTTTCACGGGCATCCGCGATGTGGAGACATTTAAGAATTCCGTTGTCGCCGGCAAATTGAACTTGCGCTACCGTTTGGGACGCAACCATTATATATCCATGGTCGGGAATTACGCCAAGCAGGAGGACAATTTCTTTGACATTCTTGGAGGGGACGATATCTGGGGCGGGGGAGTGGGTTACTCTTATAACAGCATTGTGGGGCCTATCGATTTCCTGTTCTCCACTTCGAGTTGGACGAAAAAGTTGGGTTTTTATTTTAATTTGGGTTTTTATTTTTAGAAAGAGATGAGCAAAAAGAATTTTGTTTTATTGTGTGTGATTGGTTTGTTGGCGGGCTGCGGCGGACCTTCCTATCGCTCGGAAACGGGGACGATCTACGGCACGATTTATCATATCACCTACGAAAGCACCGATGATTACGCTTTGGATATCCGGCGTGAGATGGAGCGGGTCAACCAGTCTTTGTCGATGTTTAATCCCCGGTCGGTGGTCGCCCGTTGGAACCGCGGCGAGACGGAGGTGGTCGATACCCTCTTCCTTGAAATGTGGGCGAAGGCCAGGGAAGTGCACGATGTGTCCGGGGGTGCGTTCGACGTCACCGTGGCCCCGCTCGTGAACGCTTGGGGGTTTGGCACGGAAGGCAAGCAAATGCCGGAGCCCGGCGAGGTCGATTCTCTTCTCTCCATCGTGGGGATGGACAAGGTGGTTCAGGAGGGCGACAGGTTGGTGAAGACCGTGCCCGGGGTGCAGATCGACGCCAGTTCCATCGCCAAGGGATTGGGGGTCGATTTGGTGGCCGAGTTTTTTGACCGTCACGGCGTGGCTAATTATATGATTGAAATAGGAGGGGAAATCCGGGTGAGGGGAAAGAGCGCCAAAGACAGGCCTTGGCGCATCGGCATCGACAAGCCGGTGGACGACTCCACGGCCCTCTCTCGACAGTTGCAGACAATCTTGGAACTGACGGGTGGCTCTTTGGCGACTTCCGGCAATTATCGTCGTTATTACGTCGTGGACGGGAAAAAGTATGCCCATACCATCGACCCGAAAACCGGCCGGCCCGTTCAGCGCGATATCGTGGGGGCTTCCGTTTACGCTCCGACTTGCATGGAGGCCGACGCCTACGCCACGGCGTTCATGGTCTTGGGCATGGAGGAGGCCAGGCGTGTCGTGCGGGAGGTGCCTGCCGTCGAGGCGTGTCTGATTTACGTGACTCCCGAGGGCAAAATGGACGTTTGGATGTCCGAGGGCATTCGGAAACTTGTTTTGGAGGAATAGCATGTGGTGCCGTTTGTTGATAGGAATCTTCGTTTGTTGGCTTTTGGGGGTGGCGGACGGGTTTGCCGGGCCTTTGTCAGAACGGGTGTGCGAGAGGACGCTTCCTTGCGACACGGTGTCGCATGGCTCGATTGTTTTTCTCCCGGATAGTTTGATTCGCGACAGCCTGAAATACGAGTACAAGAAAATCAAGAGTTTCGCCTATCGGTGGAAGTGGGGGAGGGAATTGTACAAGATGGTTTTCGTTAACCCGAACAAAATCAACATTGACATCGTGGAAACGCAAAACAGCGAGGATCGCTATCAGGCTTACCGTGGAAAAAGAATCCGGAACATCCGCGTGTGGGTCTTGCCCCCGTTCGGCTCCAGCATTCAGGACACGGTGCTCATCCGCGACAGCCTTTCCTGGTTTTTGGGCGTGGCGAATTCCCTTCACCAAAGTTCTTCGGAGAAAATGCTGAAAAAGCAGATGACCCTGCGGCCGGGAATGGAGATCGACCCTTTCGAGATTGTGCAGAATGAATTGTTGTTGAAAGAGCTGGACATCGTGGACGACGCCTTGATAGAAGTGAGAGACGTGGAAGGAAGCGCGGATGAGGTGGACTTGTTGGTGATTTGTAAAGACGAGTTCTCCTGGACGGGGGAGGTGCAAAGCAACTTTCTCAACTCCTTTGATGTCGGCATAGAGACGCAAAACCTTTTCCGCCTGGGACACACCGCGCGCTATGAGATTAGTTATCGGGGAAGCAGGCACCAAAAATGGGGCAACGAGGTGGAATACACGGTCAACAATCTGTGGGGAAGTTATTTCGACTTTCAGGGACTGTACCACAACACCTACAGGGAAGACTTGTGGAGGCTCGAGGCGGGCCGCCGTTTCCTTACCTACAAGACTCCTTGGGCGGGAGGCGTTGCCCTTAGTCGGGTGTATTCGTCCAGCACCTTGGTCGACAGGGACATCACGAAACTCGTGGACCTGTTCAACTACCGCTTGGTGGACGCGTGGGTCGGCAGGGCTTTTCGTTTGCCCGAGAAGTTCAGCTATTACCAGAACATTTACCTCTCAGGGCGTTTCACGGCCACTCAGTTCGTCGACCGCCCCGAGGTCTCGAGCGACACCAATCACTACTATTACGACCGTCATTCGGTCATCGGGGCGCTCACCTACCGGAAACTGAAATATTACAAGGCGAATCTTATTTACGACTTCGGGCGCACGGAGGATATTCCTTCCGGTCTTTCGGGTGTGCTCATTTTCGGTTATGAGAAGAGCGATTTCTCCAGATATGCCTACCTTGGCACCGAATGGCATTATTCTTGGTTCGACAACGAGAACCAGAGTTACTATGCGTTCTACGCCGCCCTCGGCTCATATTGGAACGGGAACACCTCCGAGAGCGGAGTGGCGAAGGCGGGCGCCAACTACATAAGCCGGCTCTACAACCTCTCCCGCCACCGGATGCGTTTCTACGCCAATCTCGACTACATCCATGGCTTCCGGCGTAACCCTGACGATTACATCTATTTCGACGACAACGCCATCCGCGGATTCGACTCCGACACCCTCCGCGGCACGCAGCGTCTCGGGGCTTCGGTTTCCGCCACGCTTTTCCTTCCTTACATCAAGCGGGGGTTCCGCGCCTCGGTTTCCGCCTTTGTCGACGCAGGCGTGCTCGCCCCCGCCCACAAGTCCGTCTTTCAAAGCCAGACCTATTGGGGGGTGGGGTTCAGTCTGAACCTCCGCAATGACAATTTGATATTCAAAAACATCAGTTTGCGCGTGGGATTCTATCCCAACGTCCCGCCGGACGCCCATCTCATCGAGTTCGACATGTCGAGCGAGCGGCGGGACGGATTCCATGACTTCCGTGTCACCAAGCCCGAGCCGGTCAGCTACGAGTGAGCCTCACTTTTTAAAAAAGCGGCACACGACCACGTACATCCGCCACCAAATGACGAGAATCAACGCCACGGACAATATCCACGTCAGCCACGGCGCCGTGTCGAGAAATTTGTGGAACATCATGTACACCCCCCTCACGCTGTTCAGCGGATTCATGCCCAGCCACGTGAAACGCACCGACGGCGGCGCCGCCGCCATCGAGGTCACGCCAAGCAACACGGCCAACGCCGCGAAAGAAAGCGCCAATGCGAGTAAGTTAATCTTTTTCATCTTCTTGTCGTTTTTTGTCCTTTTTCTTGAATAAGTCGCCGATGCGGCGGAAGAATCCTTTCCTCTCTTTCGCTTCCGCGGGAGAGTCCGCCTCCGGCTTCACTTTTTCTGTCTTGTTGTTTTTCAGTTTCTCCATCAGGTTCAGCCGTTCTTTGAAGGCCGGGGCTTCCAGTTCCTTCGCCAGGGACGGCGGGAGGGCCGGGAACGACGCCTGCGCCCATTCGTCGTAATTCCCGCTCGCCAGGCATTTCTGCATGAACAGCCCGAATATCGGCAGCGCCGTGTTCGCGCCCTGCCCCAAGGCGGTCGTCCGGAAATGCACACGGGGATCGTTCGCTCCCACCCGGACGCCGATTACGATGCGCGGGTTGTAGCCGATAAACCATCCGTCGGTCTGGTCTTGCGTTGTCCCCGTCTTTCCCGCCACGTTTCCGGGCAACCGGTACTCCCGCGCCAGCCGTTGCCCCGTTCCTTCCGTCACCACGGCTGTCAACAGCGCCGACATCACATTTGCCGTGTTCGCGTCCAGCGCCTGCCGTCCCCTCCCGGGTTCCGCCTTGTATATCACGGTCCCCTCCTTGTCACGGATTTCCTCCAGATAATACGGTTCGCGCGATGTTCCGCCGTTCGCGTAGCACATGTAGGGGCGGACCATTTCGTAAAGCGGGATTTCGGCCACTCCCAACGCCAGCGAGGGAACCCTCGGCAGCTCCTCCGTGATTCCAAGCCGCCGGGCGTGTTCCGCCACCTTTTCCGCGTCCGTCCGCAACAGCAGGTCCACCGCCACGGTGTTCAGCGACTTGCTCAGCGCGCCCCGCAGCGTGTAATATCCCCCGTACTGGCCGTCCGAGTTCCGGGGCGACCAGTCGTCGTATTCCGCGTACTTTCGCCGCTCGTTCGGATAATAGGCGTCGAGCCGCGCTCCGCCCTCGATGGCCGCGCTGTACACCACCGGCTTGAACGCCGACCCCGCTTGGCGGGCGGCCAGCACCTGGTCGTATTGGAAATACTTGTAGTCCAGGCCGCCCACCCACGCCTTCACCTTTCCCGTCCGGGGATCGACGGCCACCACTGCGGGATGCAGTATCTTCAGGTAATGCTTCAGCGAGTCGATGGACGACATCTCCGTTTCGATTTCACCCTGGTATGCGCTGTACACCCTCATCCGCTTCTTCTCCCGCATGGCGGACATGGCCTGCCTGTCGTTCAGCCCGCGGGCCCGGAGGGCGCGGTAGGTGGCACATCCCCGGATGGCGTCCGTCACCGCCTCCGGGCTCTCCTCCCACGGCTCCCGGTCCTTCCATTCCTTATAGAATGCGTCCTGCAACTTCCTCATCCACTCCCTTGTCGCCTCCTCGGCGTGGCGTTGCGTCTCCGCGTCGATTGTCGTGGTGATTTCCAGTCCGCTCGTGTACAGATTGTAACGTGTCCCGTGCCGCTCGTTGTACGCCGCCACGATTCTTGCCGCCTCGCGCCGGATTTGTTCCCGCAGGTAGGGGGCCGGCCCCGAGTAGTGGTTTGTCGGCCTGTAGCGCAGTCCCAGCCCTTCTCGCTTCAACGCCTCGCCTTCTTCCTCCGACAGATAGCCGTGTTCCACCATCCGCCCCAGCACCGTGTTCCGCCGCTCCAGGGCGCGCTCCGGATGGAGCCGCGGATTGTAGAGCGACGGCCCCTTCAGCAATCCGATTAGGGTCGCCGCCTCCGTCGCGCTCAGCTGCGTGGCGGTCGTCGAGAAATATTGTTGCGCTGCGCTTTCTATCCCGTAGGCCCCTTCTCCGAACCACACCGTGTTCAAATACAGTGTCAGAATCTCGTCTTTCGTGTAAATCGACTCCAGCCGGTGGGCCACGATCATCTCCTTCACCTTCGCCACCGGCAGCATCCACCGTTTCCCGGTCTCTCTCGGATACAGGTTCTTGGCCAGTTGCTGGCTGATGGTGCTGCCTCCGCCCTCCCGTTTGTCGCCCAGCAGGATGGTTTTCAGCAACACCCGCAGGAGGCTGATTTTGTCCACTCCGTGGTGCTCGTAGAAACGGGAGTCCTCGGTGGCCACCAACGCCTCGACGGCCTTCGGGGAGATGCTTCCGAACAGCACCTCCGTCCGGTTCTCAAGGTAATACTTCCCGAGCAGTTCCCCGTCCTCGCTGTAAAGGGACGACGCCTCGTGTTGCCTGATTTCCCGCAGCTCCTCGTAGCCGGGAACCTTCCCCCACGCCCCGTGGTACACGCACGCCACGAACGCCGCCACGGCCGCCGCCGCCGTCAGTCCGAGCGCGGCCAGCAGGCAAACGGCCCGCTTCCACAGGCTCCTTCTCTTTTTCCCGTTCCCTTTTTTCCTTTTTGCCATGATAGAAATTATTTTCGTGCGAAAATAATAAAATAATGCTACCTTTGCCCCTACGTTAAAACAATAAATAGCAAACATGTTGAATATAGCGTTATTCGGGCCTCCGGGTGCGGGCAAAGGTACCCAGGCTAAGAAAATAGTGGAAAAGTATAATTTGGCCCACCTCTCCACGGGCGACATGATTCGTAAGGAAATCGCCGACGGCACGGAATTGGGAAGAATGGCCGAAGGAATCATCAATCGGGGCGAGCTGCTCTCCGACGAGTTCGTCGTGGCGCTCATCGAAAATCGTATCGCCCACCTCAAGGATGTCGACGGATTCCTTTTCGACGGATTCCCGCGCACGGTTGCGCAAGCCGAGAAACTCGACCAGATGCTCTCCAAGAGCGGGACGCCGCTCAACGGCTTGATTAGCATCGACGTCCCGCACGACGAGCTTATGCGCCGTATGCTTCAGCGCGCCAAAATCGAGGGACGCGCCGACGACAACGAGGAGGTCATCGAGAACCGTTTCCGCGAGTACAGGGCCAAGACCCTTCCTGTCGCCGACCACTACAAGGCGCAAGGCAAATGTTTCGACGTGGACGGATTCGGTTCCGTCGATGACGTTTTCGCCACCATCGCCACCATTTTGGAATCCATAAAGTAAACCTCATCATTGTCCATTAAAAAGCGAAGGGGCTGTGTCGTTCAGTTCGACACGGTCCTTTCATTTCTTTTTCCCCGTTTTTCGCAAAAAATCCCGCCCGGCCTGATTCTTCCGGCAGGAATAACGGGCTGCGCCTGTGCCTTGCCTGTGACCCCGCCTGCCCGTTTAATTGTAAACAATAATTGTTCCCGGTCCTGCCTCTCTGCGGGGGCAGCAGGGGGAAGTGGTTGCTATCCGGCGGGAATCTTGGGGGCAGGAGGCTGGTGGCTTGGGGGCAGCTTGGGAGAAAAGGGCAATTTCCTAATGGTTTGGCATTGGGTTTCTATTGGTTTATCAATAGCAAGTCAATAGGAGGTCAATAGGAAGTCAATAGCAACTCCCCGGCTACACCCTCCCTCCCGGTCTCCTTCCCCCGGGCTCCACCCCTGATGCGCCTGTCTTGGGGGTATCCGGCTGGTATCTTGGTGGCAGGGAGGGTGTAGCTTGGGGTTAGGAGGTGGTGAGCTATTTATTTGGGATTGGATTTGTATTTGTGAACAAATAGCAGACAAATAGGAAACAAATAGCAGACAAATAGCAGAACCCTTGCTACACCCTCCCTGCCACCCTCCTTCCCCCAAGTTTCACCCGGCTTCCGAGAGTCGAAATGGTCAATTATACCCCTCCGGGGTGCTCCCCGTCGTTCATGCCCTGCCGACCCGGGCTATCCCCGATTTTTCCCTGTCGTGCGCGCTATCTTTGGGATGAATATGTGTGTCGTTGATTTCGTAATCGCAAAGTCAACTTTTTTCAGGAAGGCACGGTCATGTATTTCCTTGTCGCTTGGAGAAGTCTCGCTTTTGCGTCGGGTAAGTCAATGGATGATTTTTGGAGGGGCGTGGAAAGATGCGGGGAAGGGGAATGGGTTGGAGGCGGAGGGGGATGGGGGCGGGGTCAGGGGCGGGATTTGGCGGAGCGTTCGAGGAGAAGGAAGATGAGGCCGGGGACGAGGATGATGGCGGCGGTGGCCCGGAGCGCGGTGGCGAGGGAGAAGGCGTCGTGGAGCCAGCCCACGAGGGGGGCGATGGCGGCGAAGATGAGACGGATGACGAAGTTGCGGATGGAGAGGACGGTGGCGCGCATTTCGGAGAAGGTGATTTGATTGATGTAGCCTTTGAGGACGGGGGTGGCGAATCCGCGGGCGACGTAGAAGAGGAGGAGGACGAGAAGGCCGCCGGCGGTGAGGGAGAAGGAGAGGGCCACGTATCCGCCGACGATGAAGAGAAGGATGAGGACGTACATGCGGCGGGTGCCGAGCCGTTGGTCGAGTTTGTCGGAGCAGAGGGCGGCGAGGCCGACGGTGAGGTTGAGGACGGTCCAGATGACTCCGAACCAGGAGGTGGGGGTGTCGAGCTCGATGAGGAAGGGTTGGACGAACCACGCCATGGTGAGGGTGGCGGCGCCGATGACGCCCGAGAACATGATGTTGCCGCATAGCTGACGGTTTTCGAACAGGGAGTGGCGTATGATTTTGAGGAGGTTGGCGAGGGAGTTTTTGGCGCGGGCGGGTGCGGCGTGCTCGGTGAGGACGAGGGCGGCGGGTATGCCGATAAAGGCGACGAGGCATTGGGCGTAGAAGGGGAGGCGGAGGGAGACGGCGGCGAGGAGGCCGCTGAAGACTCCGGCGAGGGCCTCCGAGAAGTTGCCGATCATGGTGACGCGTCCTTCGTATTTGAGGTAGTCGTTCTCGCGGCGGTGGTGGAGCATGGTGTCGTAGAGGAGGGCGGAGTCGGCTCCGGAGACGAGGCTTTGTCCGGCACCGAGCAGGATTTCGGCGACGAGGAACGGGGTGAAGGTGTCGGCGACGGTGTAGCAGAGCGAGCCGGCGAAGCAGGCCGCGCAGCCTATGACGAGGCATCCCCGCCGTCCCCAGACGTCGGCGAGGTATCCGGCGGGGATGTCGAGGGCCATCATGGCGACGGAGTAGGCGCTTTTGAGCACGAACACGTCGGCCACGCTGAGTCCGCACTCGGTGTAGAAGAGGACGATGACGGGCATGACCAGGGTGAACCATTTGGAGATTTTGATGAGGTAGAGGGCTGTGATGTTTTTGGCGAATGTTGTCATGGTTGTTCGTGTCGTTGGATACGCGAAGATACCGTTTAATCGCAAGGAGGGACGCGGGGAGGGGATATTTTTTCGCCGGGGGTGGGCGCGTTTACGATTTGTCATTAAAAATGCGGGTTTCATTTCTGTTTCCAATGAAAAGTAGTATTTTTGCTTCCGTTTTGAAAATGTGTATCGTTTGAATTGTTTTAAAATATCTTTGTTATGGCAATACGGAAAATAGATGACATTTACGAGCTGTTGAAAGGACACGCTCAGAAGAAACGTTTGGTGGTGGCTTACGCGAATGACAGCCATTCGATCGAGGCGGTGAACAAGGCGGTGGAGATGGGCCTAGTGGAGGCGACGCTGTGCGGCGACACGGAGGTGATTCGGCAGGTGTGCGCGGAGCACGGCTTCGACGCATCGCGGTTCACGCTGGTTCACGAGCCGGTGGACACGAAGGCCGCCGCGCTGGCGGTGAAGATGGTGAGGGAGAAGGAGGCCGATTTCATCATGAAGGGGCTGGTGAGCACGGACAAGTACATGCGGGCGATTCTGAACAAGGATTGCGGGCTGCTGCCTCCGAAGGCGACGTTGTCGCACGTGGTGGTGATGGAGTGCCCGAATTACCACAAGTTGATTGTGTTCAGCGACGCGGCGATTATTCCGGCTCCCGATTTCGGCCAGAAGGTGCAGATTGTGAAGTATGTGACGCAGATTGCGAACGCTTTGGGCGTGGAGCGTCCGAAGGTGGCTATGGTGTCGGCGACGGAGCAGGTGTTGCCGAAGGTGGTTTCGACGACGGACGCGGCCATTATCGCGAAGATGGGCGAGCGCGGCCAGTTGGGGAACATCGACATCGACGGGCCTTTGGCTTTGGACGTGGCCATCGACAAGGAGGCCGCTGAAATCAAGAAAATCAAGTCGCCGGTGGCCGGTGACGCGGATTGTCTGGTGTTCCCGAACATAGAGGCGGGGAACGTGTTCTACAAGACGAACACGAAGCTGGCGAACGCGCGCCAGGGAGCGATTTTGGTGGGGGCGACGGCTCCGAGCGTGTTGTCTTCGCGCGGCGACAGCGTGGACGCGAAATTGAATTCCATCGCGTTGGCCGCTTTGTTCGCGAAGTGACGGACGGGTTTTGTCCTTGTCGCGGCGGGGAGACGTTCCGGGAACGGGCCGTCTCCCCGCTGTTGTTTTTTCGGGAATATTGTCGTATATTTGCTCGAGATTAAAAAACATGGCTTGGTTGCTGGTTTTATATTGTCGAATAAAAAGGAGGACATGTAATGGGAGCACTAATTGGTTTTGCGGTTTTGGGAATACCGTGCGCGGTGTTTTTAATCTGGTGCTTGACGCCAAGGGGAAGAAGGTGGTTGAAAGCGAATCACATGATTTGAGGACGGGGGAAGGGGGACTTTTGAAGCGGGATGGGGTGTCCGGTCGCTAGAAGAGGGGAGGAGAGGTGGCGAGAATCACTATTTCGGGGGATTGCGGGGAAGGGAGGGAGGAGGTACTTTTGCGGAGTGAGATTTTTTTGTAGGATTGTATGAATATTTTCTTAACTTTGCGAAAGGAATTCAAGGAGAATCAGATGCGCGAGGATTATTTACGTGGACTGAACGCACGGGAGGAGGGGGCGTGGAAGGCGTTTTACGACGAGTATTACTCGGCGTTGTGCGCTTATGCCTGCAAGTTTGTGGGGAACGCGGAGGACGCGGAGGACGTGGTGCAGGAGACGTGCGTGCGGGTGTGGGAGTCGAACCGGGTGTTCGCGACGATGAAGGAGTGTGCGTGGTATGTGTACAAGGCTGTGTACACGAATTCTTTGCTGCACGCGCGGACGAAGAGCCGGAGGGAGAGGTTGTTGCGGGAGATGCCGGTGGAGGAGGTCGAGATGCCCGAGGAGGCGTTCGCCGAGGCGGTGCGCGAGGAGTTGGGCCGCCAGTTGCGCAAGTGCATCGGGGAGTTGCCGGAGGAGGCGAGGAAGATTCTGGAGTTGAGCTTGGAGGGGTTGTCGGGGAACGAGATTGCCGGGAAGTTGGGCATCAGCATTCACACGGTGAAGTCGCAAAAGAACCGAAGCTTTAAATTCTTGCGGGAAAAATTGTCCGGAACGTATTATTTATCATTGCTTTGGCTGTTGCTGCCCGATTTTTTTTGAAAAAAGTCGTGTTTTTTTCCATACCAAATGAGGTTTCGCGCATTTTAGGGATGTAATTTGCGAAAAGGATTTGTTATGAAAAGTAGATTTGAGAATATTGTGGAATTGTTCAAACGGGCTTACGGCGGGGAGTTGTCGCCGGAGGAGAGGGAGCGGTGGGAGAAGTTGATGGGGGAGGAGAGCTGGCGGAAGGTGTGGGAGGATTTGGAGTCGGGGACGTTGGCGAGGGAGAGCGGCGGGGAGGCTGTCCGTTTTTCGGGCGCCGAGGGGTTCGAGGAGTTCAGGCGGCGTTGCCGCGCGAGTCGGAACCGTCGGCGGTGGAGATTGTGCGTGGGGCTTGGAGCCGCGGCCGCCGTTCTGGTGGGGGTTATCAATGTGGCGTTTTGGTGGTGGTCATCGACGAACGAGGGGACGGAGGTGTTGCGGCCGATGGTGGCTCAGGGAATTTTCCCGGAGCGGAACGGGGCTCGTTTGTTGTTGGGAAACGGCGACACGGTGGTGGTGGCCGACGGGATGCAAGTGGTGCAGGGAAGCGGGAGGGCCAAGGTGGAGGCGAAGGACGGCTCGCTGGCCTATGCCGAGGATAGCGTGCGGGAAGAAGTTGTTTACAATGAATTGATGGTTCCTGTGGGAGGAGAGTCGTTCGTGATGTTGGAGGACAGTTCGCGGGTGTGGTTGAACGCCGACAGCCGTCTGCGTTATCCGAGCCGTTTCGAGGGGGAGGAGCGTCGCATTGAGTTGGAGGGCGAGGCATATTTCGAGGTGAGGCGCGGGGAGCGGCCTTTTGTGGTGGAGACTTCGCGGGGGGACGTGCGGGTGTTGGGAACGTCGTTCGATGTTCGGGCTTATGGAGACGAGGCGATGACGGCGACGTTGGTGACGGGACGGGTGCGTTACGAGGGAGAGGGGGAGAAGGTGACGTTGGCTCCCGGCGAGCAGGTGAGGGTTTCTGACGGGGGAAAGGTGGAGAAGCGGCGGGTGGACGTGGAGGAGTATGTGGGGTGGCGCGAGGGTGTCTACGTGTTTGACAAACGTCCGTTGGCGGATATCATGCGGGATTTGGAACGATGGTACGGGGTGGACATCGTGTTCATGACGGAGGAGTTGAAGGGATTGCCGTTCACGGGCTATGTGGAGCGTTACGACAAAATCGACACGTTCCTGGACTTGTTGCGGAGCACGGGCGAGTTGACCTATAGCGTTGACGACAAGAGGATATATCTGATGAGGAAATAAAAAACGGAAAGCGGAGATTGCGTTTTCTCAGGACTTGGTCTCCTTCTTCCCGTAGTATTAATTTAATAGTTTTCAAATGTATGGAAAAAAACAGTAGTGAACAAGTGATTCGCGTGCCAATTTTGACGCGACACGGATGTTTGAAAAAGGCGAGATGGAATGTTTTATTGTTGTTGTTTTTTTGTGTGAGTTTGCCTGCGGTGTCTTTTGCGCAGACGGAGCGGGTGTCGCTGGATTTGAACCAGGTGGGAGTGAAGGAGTTCCTACGTGCGGTTCAACAGCAGACGGGCGTGAACTTTTTGTACAATGCGAACTTGATTGACGAGTCGGAGCGGGTGAGCCTCCATGTGCGCGACACGGAGTTGCAAGTGGTGTTGGCCAGTGTGTTGCATCCGATGGGGTTGTCTTTCCACTTTGAGAACGGCGCGGTTGTCATCAAGCGGGCCGAGACAAGGCGGGAGCGCGAGACGAGGTACGTGACGGGTGTCGTGCGCGACGTGAAAAAGCAACCGCTTCCTGGAGTGACGGTGATGTGGAAGGGGACGACGGTGGGGACGGCGACGGATGTGAGCGGGCGTTACCAATTGCTGGCGGTGGACAGTTCGAAGACGGCGACGTTGGTGTTCACGTTTGTGGGAATGAAGACGAAGGAGGTGAGATATAACGGTCGGGACACAATCAATGTGACGATGGAGGAAGAGGTGGCAGAAATGGACGAGGTGGTGGTGACGGGATACCAGACCATCAAGAAGCGCGCGATGGCCGGTTCGGTGAGTACCGTGGATGCGGAGGACTTGCTCTTGACAGGAACGCAAACCTTGGAACAAGCGTTGCAGGGAATGATTCCGGGCATGGTGGTGATGAACCGGAACGGCTTGACGGGAACGCGCCAGCGGGTGCGGGTGCGCGGCACCTCGACCTTGCTCGGTAATGCGGAGCCGGTGTGGGTAGTGGACGGAGTGATTCAGGAAGACCCGCTGCCTTTCGAGACGAACGACTTGACCAACCTGAATCCGGACAATATGGACATGATTCGGGATTTCGTGGGCGGTGCGATTTCGTGGCTGAACCCGCAGGACATTGATAACGTTACGGTGCTGAAGGATGCGGCCTCAACGGCCATTTATGGTGTGAAGGCGGCGAACGGCGTGATTGTCATCACGACGAAGAAAGGGCAGGTGGGACGCATGTCGGTGAGCTACAACGGCAATTTTACACTGACTCCTCGGATGACGTATAATAAGATGGAGTTGATGAATTCACAGCAGAGGGTGGACGTGTCGAGAGAGGCGTATAACACGGGTATTCCGTTGTCCGGCAATCAGGACATAGGCTATATGGCGTTGGCGAAGGCCTATAAAAACCGGGAAATCTCGTTGGAGGAATTTTCCGAGGAGGCGAAGCAATTGGAGCGGAACAACACGGACTGGTTCGATATTCTTTTCCGCACGGCGTTTAGCCATAGCCACAATATCAGTATCTCCGGCGGAACGGACAAGGCGACTTACCGTGCATCGTTTGGGTACACGGACAACCGCAATACGGCAAAGGGGAATAGCCAGGTATCGTACACGGGTAACGCCAATGTGTCGGCCAATCTGTGGAACAGCGTGACGCTGAACGCGTCTGTGGCGGGAAGCGTGTCGGAGACGAACGCTTTCGCAGGTGACGACCCTTTCGCTTTCGCAAGCAATATGAACCGGGCGATTCCGGCTTATAACGAGGATGGAAGTCGCTTCTTCTATGCGGAGGAGGCGAACGGTTATCTGTTCAATGTGGAGAATGAGCTGGAACACAGCTCGAATGAGAACACGCAAATGTCTGTGAATGCGAATGCGTCGTTGCGTTGGGCTATCTTGGATGATTTCTATTATAACACCTCGGTTTCTTATTCGGTGACGAAGACATCCGGCGAGATATATTTCGATGAGCAAACGAACCGTATTGCCACCATCCGCGGGTATAATTTCGACGAGTATGAGCCGGGAAGCGATAAGTATGAGGAATCGTGGTTGCCTCATGGAGGGGAGTACACTGCGACTGAAAACACAAGCACCAATTGGAGTTGGCGCAATCAGTTGGAGTATTCGAATGTGTTTAACGACAAGCATGCGGTTTCCTTCATGTTGGGACATGAGGTGCGCGGGACAAATTCGAAGGCTTCTTCGTTGACAGCCTATGGATATATGCCGGACAGAGGAAAAATCTTTGTGAACATTCCACCGACCACATCGGATATGTATCCGATAACTATCAGCGGATATTTGCGGACGGTGCCGTCGTTGACGGACACAAAGTCGAATTTCCTGTCATGGTATGCGACAGCGAGCTATATGTTTGACGACCGCTATTCGATTAACGCAAGTTTTCGCACGGACGCATCCAACCGCTTCGGTCAGGATAAGGACACACGATGGCAGCCGGTATGGTCGTTCGGCGCACGTTGGAACGCAGGATTCGAACCTTGGTTCGATTATCAGAACATATTCAGTGACTTCAGCCTGCGGGCCTCGTTCGGATACCAAGGGAACGTGGTGACGACGGTAAGCCCTGATTTAATAGCCACAATCACGACTTCGAACACCGATTATGATTACACGTTGTCGATTAACAATCTGCCCGCTCCGGAATTGAGACAGGAAAAGGTGTCGGATTTCAATATTGGTGTGGATTTCGGATTGTTCAAGAATAAAATTAACGGAACGTTCGAGTGGTATAAAAAGGTGACGAAGGACATGGTGACGAACGTCGATGTGGCCTACGAGATGGGTACTTCGGCTCGTCCGATGAACGGGGGCAAGATGAGCAACCAAGGTTGGGACATGTCGTTCAGCCTTGTGCCGGTGCGGACAAAAGACTGGGTGCTGTCGTTGACCGTGAACACGGGGAAGACGAAAAATGAGGTGGATTCCTCAATCGAGCCGACGGGAGATTGGAGCGAGGCGGCAAGCGGCAATTTGAACAAGGACGGCTATCCGGTGTCGAGTTTTTGGGCGTTCCGCTTTACGGGACTGAATCCGGAGCATGGCGGCCCGGAGTTTGACATGACGGGTCGGGAGTTGGCGGCCTCTGTGGAAGACGCGACGCTTTATATGGATTATGCCGGTACGATAGAACCGAATTTCACGGCAGGGATTTCGTTCTCATTGCGTTACAAGACGTGGTTCTTGAGTTCGGGATTGTATTTGAGCACGGGTAGCCAAAATTTCATGGCGCCTCCGTCGGATGCATACACGAGTATTCCAAGCGAGTACAAGAACATGTCGACGGAATGGTTGAAGCGTTGGCGGAAGCCCGGAGACGAGGCGCACACGACGGTGCCGTCGTTGCCGAACTGGGTGACGAGCGCAAAGAAGCTTACGTTCCTTAATCCAAGTGATCCTACTAAGGCTATAAATTATCAGCCATACGAGATGTACGCCTATTCGACCGCCCGGGTGGTGGACACGTGGTATCTGCGTTGCAACAATATAGCCTTGTCTTATACTTTGCCGACGGAGAAGTTGCCGAAAGGCTTGCAGAATTTGAGTTTTCAATGTTCGCTGTCGAATCCTTTCCAACTCCGGAGCAATGATTTCAAGGGGCGCGACCCTGAGGTGGCTTTGGGCAACCAGCCGATGCAAAGCACGGTGTCGTTTAGCGTGAATTTGAGTTTCTAACACAATAAATCGAAGAAGAATGAAATCAAAATTGTTTATCATATTGTTGGCGAGCGTCGCTTTTGGTTGCTCGGAATTTTTGGAGGAGACAAGCCAGACGGAGATACGCCCCTCCACGGTGAGCGACATGGAGAAGATATTGGAGAGCGAGGCCTATTTCTCCGGGGCGGAAGCGTATATGTTCAATCGCGGAACGGACATATTCACGGATGACATGCAGTCCAACGCATTGCCGGAAAACACGTCGCTTTTGACTGTAAAGGAGAGTTGGCGTTACCGTTTCACATGGGATGCGACGATGTTCAATGAGTCGGGAGGGGGAGAAGACCTTACCTTTTGGTCATTGCCCTACGAGCGCATCAACCGTTGCAACTTGGTGCTGGAGTATATCGACGACATGGACGGCGACGAGGCAGAGCGCGAGCATATCAAGGGAGAGGCTTACACATTGCGGGGATTCTATTATTTTATGTTGACGAATTTTTTCGGATTACCCTATAATTATGGCAATCCGGCGCAGAATCCCGGTGTGCCTTTGAAGTTGGACAGCGGAGTGACGGACGACCGCCTTGCCCGTAACAGTGTGGCTGAGTGTTATGAGCGGGTCGTGACGGATTTCCGGCAGGGTGTCGCAATGATGAAGGCTAACCGGGAAGCGCAGTCGACGCAAGTGACCCGCTTGAACTATCTGGCCGGATACGCTTTGCTGGCACGGACGTATCTGTATATGGAAAATTGGGAAAGCGCTTATAATTATGCCGATTCTGTGTTGGCCGAAAAGCCGGACTTGTTGGACTTGAAGGCTTCGACCTCGAATTGCGTGTATTATTCCACGTCTCCGGACGAGATTCTTTGGGCGGGAGCGGAGTCATATAGTAATAATAGTGGGTATCTTACAGGAATGCTTCATCCGTATACCGTGTCAATGGATTTGGCTGCTGTTTACCAACAGGATGTGGATAACGGGATAACCGATATCAGGGGTGATTATGGAAATAATGCGGATACTTATGGGAATACTTTTCCTTCAACATATCTAAAACAAGGCCGGGCGTGGAATGCGGAGACGAGTGCTTATGATTATTGGATAGCGGCGGTTGTGAAAGGAAATTCAGGAACTACAACAGGACTTACGTATAACGGAGGTGTGCGGACGGCGGAGATGTACCTGATTCGTGCCGAGGCAGCTATCCGTCTTTATATCGAGACGGGGACCCGGTCGTATGCCGAAAGTGCGTTGCAGGATTTGAATACGTTGCGGGAGCATAGATTCGAGGCGGGCTATGTGGTCAAAGAATTGTCCGCTTTCGCAAGCGGGGAGGAGTTGCTGGACTTCTGCCTGCGGGAGCGTCGTCGGGAATTATGCGGGGAAGGCAACCATCGCTGGTTTGACTTGCGCCGCACCGGAATGCCGCAAATCACACATGTCTATGTGGACAACAGCGGTTACGAGACGACTTTCACGTTGCTGCGGGAAGATCCCCGATATGCCCTGCCAATTCCGGAAGGAATTATCCGAAGAAACTCGAATTTGACGCAAAATTGATAAACATAAAAAGAAATGCGATATGAAATATAGTTTGCTTATAGTGATGAGTTTCCTATTTGTTTTCGTAGGATGCTATAATGAGGATGACATTCATGTGACAGAAGGATTGGAAGTTTCCTACACTCTGCCGCAGGGAGAACATGCGTATGACGAGACAATAGTGGATTGGTATGAGAAATACGGATTCTACACACTTTATGTCTTTGAGGACAAAGATATTTATTGGGCGAACACGAATTGGGAAGAACGGGAGTCAGGTGGGGGTAATTTGCAAGGCAACCCGGCGGATCCAAACTATGTGGGAGACATGATTGATATTCTTCAACAAGGAGTTATAGATGTTTATCCAGACTCTTTATTGGCCAATTATATGCCGTTGAAAGTATTGTTGTGTTCTGATTTGTGGAATGTGCTACCAGGTGGTGGGTATGACTGGGAGTTAGAAGAATTTGTCTACTATTTGGATTCCACGAAGATATGGGCCTATGAGGGGTGGGATTATATCGCCGTTAACGGAGGAAGCGAGACGATGCGGCCAGTCTCTGATGAAGAGAAGGCCGAATTGCAGGCGGCGGTGAATGCGATTTTTTTGCAGCGTTTGTATGACGAGGGGGTGTTGGAAATTCCGGAGGAATTTGGGCAGGTGTCGGATTATAGCACGGAGGGTTATTATAGAGGGGATTCTTATCCTGTTGATATTTTTGATTTGGGATTCGTGATGGACAATCCGTTGGTTAATTTTGCGGCAGGAGAGGAAGCGATGATAGAAGGAGATTTTGAGTCTTATATTCCCTTGTTGGCAAGGCCGTTGAGTTGGCTGGAGGCCACGCCGGGGGATTTGTACGAGTATGATGTTCAGTACAATGAGACGCTTATCCTCAAAGGGGTTTTTAACCGGGATGAGAACGGCCTTATCCGCCAGAAGTACAACATCTTGATGGACATGTTGGCGGAAAAGGGCGTCGATATCCAACAGTTGCAGTATCCGGAATTCGAATAACGAAGAAAGTGCTTTTTGTGATTGGTTAATAGCGGGTTGGTGCCTTCGGGCACCGACCTCCTAAGATGTGTTATGACAAAACTTTACGTATAATATGGGAAATTCGATTGTAAAAGTAGATCATTTGTCGCACCGATACACGGTCCAGTGGGCGGTGAAAGACATCAGTTTTGAGATTCCGCAACGGGGCATTTACGGTCTGCTCGGCTCGAACGGAGCCGGGAAATCGACCATGATGAACATCATCTGCGGGGTTATCAAGCCGACGGAAGGAACGGTTTTCATAGACGGCATCAATGCGGGCGAAGACCCGATAGCCGCCAAGGAGCGCATCGGCTTCCTGCCGCAGAAACCGCCTTTATACGACGACTTGACGGTGGAGGAGTATCTGACCCACACCGCTGAAATCCGCCGCGTGCCGGACGAGCGGGTGCCCGCCGCCGTGGACGAGGTGCTGGAGATTTGCTCCATCGCCCATTTCCGCAAGCGGCTCATCAAGAACCTCTCCGGAGGCTACCAGCAACGGGTGGGTATCGCCCAGGCCATTATCCACAAGCCGGAAATCGTGATTTTCGACGAGCCGACGAACGGGCTCGACCCCACGCAAATCGTGGAAATCCGCCAATTAATCAAGAATATCGCCCAAGACCGCACGGTCATTCTCTCGACCCACATCCTCTCGGAGGTGCAGGCCATTTGCGACCATATCCTGATGGTGGAGCAGGGGCAGTTGGTGTTCAACGGGAAAATGGAGGAATTCAATAACTATATCGTGCCCAGCTCGATGATTGTCACCTTGGCGGACGCCCCGGCGACGGAAGAGTTGGAGGCGATACCGGGCGTCTGCGGCGTGGAGGAGCTTGGAGGCCGCCAGTTCCGCATCCATTTCGACGACGCCGAGGAGGTGGCCGAGCGGTTGGTGGACTTGAGCACGGCCCGTCATTGGCAGTTGACGGAAATGCGCCAGGAGAAAACCTCCCTCGACACGATATTCGCCGTATTGTCGAAGAAAGTACAGAAATAACCTTAAAAGACGATTGATATATGAAAGTGATATACAAAATAGCGAAAGCGGAATTGCAGATGCTTTTCTATTCGCCCATAGCCTGGCTGCTGCTGTTGTGCTTCATCGTGCAGACAGGCATAACCTTCGCCAAGTTTTACGAGATTTTTTATTCGATAGAGGGGGATGTTTATATGGCCTCGTCCACTCTTTTCGTAAGTGGGAATTATGGAAGTGGGTTGTGGTATCTCGTGCAGAGTTTCCTTTACCTGTACATCCCGTTGTTGACCATGGGAATCGTGAGCAAGGAGTACAGCAGCGGCTCGGTCAAGTTGCTCTACGCTTCCCCGATTAGCACGGCGCAGATTATATTGGGAAAATTCTTTGCCCTGGTGACTTATGCGATTTTGATGATGCTTGTGTTGTTTGTGTATGTCGTCATCGCATGGTGTACGATAGAACATTTCGAGTTGGCGTGGGCGTTGACGGGTCTGTTGGGACTTTTCCTGCTGGCCTGCACCTATATGGCGGTGGGCATATTCGTGTCGAGTCTGACTTCCTATCAGGTCATCGCCGCCGTGGGGACGTTCGTGGTGCTGATGTTGCTGAGTTGGGTCGGCGGTTGGGGCCAACAGTACGATGTCGTGCGGGAAATCACCTATTGGTTGAGTATCAACGGACGGGCTTCAACATTCATTCAAGGAATGATTTGTACGGAGGATTTGATTTATTTCCCCACCATTTCGGCGATGTTTATCGTGTTGACGATTATCCGGTTGAACGCCGTGCGGCAGAAGCAACGGTTCACCCTCGTCGTGGGGAAATACCTCTCGGTGGTGGTGGTGGTTTGTGCGGTGGCTTATCTTTCTTCCCGTCCGGCACTCATGGCATACGCTGATACAACTCACAACAAAGAAAATACATTGACTCCTGTGAGTCAGGAGATTGTTGACAAGGTGGACGGAGGTATGACTGTCACGGCATACGTGAATCTGCTTGACCAAAGCTATTGGAGTTGTCGGTATCCGGGTTTTATTTTGGAACATCGGAATTATTTTCGATACTACACCCGGTTTAACCCGAGAATCAAATTGAAAGTGGTGTATTATTATGCGGAACCGGACAAACCGTATTTTGGTCCGGAATATGCCCATCTGAGTTTGTGGGAACAGGCACGGAAGGCCTGCGAGATGTATGGCATGGACAGCACAAAATTGATTAGCAAGGAAGAAGTGGACCGCATGGTGGATTTGTCGGAGGAAGGCTATGGCTTCGTGCAGCAAATCGTGCGCGACAACGGGCAGAAGGAGTGGTTGCGCGTGCCTACGACCCAGATATTGAGCGAGGCGGAGATTTCGGTGGCGTTGAAGCGCATGGTGATGAAGTTGCCGAAAATCGCCTTTATCGCCGGGCAGGGGGAACGCGGCATCAACGACACCTCGCCCGAGGGATACCGGCGCATGGCAGGCGACCGCAAGGTGCTGCAGTCCGTGTGGAACCAAGGCTTTGACGTGGAGGAGGTTTATTTGGACCATGAAGTGCCCGAAGACATCGAGATATTGGTGCTGGCTGACCCCAAACGGACGTTCACTCCGGAGGAGGAGGCGTTCCTGCGGAGCTATGTCGACAAAGGCAGAAATCTTATCGTGTTGGGCGAGGCCCGCAACCGGGAAGCTTTGAATCCTTTCTTGCGGGAGTATTTCGGACTGGAGTTGACCCCCATGCTCGTGCAAGAGGATGTCCGTTTCAAGGGATTGCCGGTGAACGTGCTTTACTGCCTCGTGCAGCGGGGGGCGCAGGACAAGCTGAGGGACTTGAGCCGCACGAGGGGATTGACCTTCCCCTCGGTGGCCGGTGTCGAGCAGGTGGAGGACAAGGGCTATTCGGTCTTTCCCGTCGCACTGACCGACACGCTGAGCCCGGCTTGGACGGAGTTGGAGACGACGGACTTCTTGGACGACACAGTGAAGTTCAATCCGGCCATCGGCGAGGTTTCCAAACGCTTTGCCACGGCCTTGGGGTTGACCCGCAAGGTGGGCGGGAAGGAGCAGCGGATTGTGGTCGTGGGCGATGCCGACGCCTTGTCGAACAACGAATTTATGACTTCCCGCACCGGTCGGAGCCAGAACGAGACGTTGATATTGGGCTCGTGCTACTGGTTGTCGGAAGGGAAAGCCCCGTTGGATGTGAGCAGGCCGATGGCTACGGACAACAAAGTGCATTTGACGGGCACGAGCGAGAAAGTAATCCGCGGCTGCGTGTCGTGGGCGATACCCTTGCTTGTGCTGGGCATGGCGGTTTATGTGTGGGTGCGCAGAAGAGGGCGGTAAAACGAATATAAAAAGAAAATTATGGAAGAAACAATCATAAAAGTTGACCAGTTGTCGCACCGTTATTCCATCCAATGGGCGGTGAAGGACATTAGTTTCGAAATACCCCGACGGGGAATATACGGGTTGTTGGGCTCGAACGGAGCCGGAAAATCGACCTTGATGAATATCATTTGTGGCGTGTTGAAACAGACGCAGGGGACGGTGCTCGTGAAAGGAATCGACACGAGGGAGGAGCCTCGCGCCGCCAAGCGGCATATCGGCTTCTTGCCGCAGCAGCCGCCTTTGTACAAGGATTTGACGGTGGAGGAATACCTGGCCTACGCCGCCGATTTGCACCTGATGTCGTCCGACTCCATCCCCGGAGCCATAGACGAAGTGTTGGAGTTGTGCCAAATCGCCCATTTCCGCAAGCGGCTGCTAAAGAACCTTTCCGGAGGCTACCAGCAACGGGTGGGCATCGCCCAGGCCATCATCCACAAGCCGGATATCGTCATCCTCGACGAGCCGACGAACGGACTCGACCCGAACCAAATACAGGAAATCAGACATTTGATTAAAGATATCGCCGAGGAGCGCACGGTGATTCTCTCCACCCATATCCTGACCGAGGTGCAGGCCACGTGCGACCATATCCTGATGATTGAGCGCGGGAAGTTGGTGTTCATGGGCACGGTGGACGAATTCGACAATTATATCGTGCCCAACGCCCTGCTGGTGACGTTCAAGAACGCCCCCTCCGCGGAGGTGTTGAACGGGCTGGCGGGCGTGTCCGGCGTGGAGTCTTTGGGCGAGGGGCGTTTCCGCGTCCGTTATTCCGACCCGCAGGAGGCCACGGAGGAAATCGTGGCGGAAAGCTCGCGGAATCGCTGGAAGTTGCTGGAAATTCAACAGGAAAAGAGTTCGCTGGACAGCATCTTCGCCGAATTGTCACAAAAAGCGCATGTTTAACAATTAAAAGGAAAAGACATGAAAATGATACGTAAGATAGCCAAAAAGGAATTGCAGTTGCTTTTCTATTCCCCTATCGCTTGGTTTTTGCTGGTCGTGTTCGTGATTCAGACGGCCTCGATTTTCACCGGCCAATACAGCGAATTCCTCTACCGCAACGAGTGGGGCGGGGGCAAACAATTCATGCCCTCCTTCGTCCTGTTCAGCCAGATTTGGGGAGCGGTGTCGAGTTATTTGTATTACTACATTCCTTTGCTGACCATGGGATTGGTGAGCCGGGAGTTGAGCAGCGGCTCCATTAAGCTGCTGTATTCGTCACCAGTGACCAACAGCCAGATTATTTTGGGTAAATACCTGTCGATGCTGGCGTACGCCGGCGTGTTGTGCGGCGTGTTGTTCATCTATGTGCTTGTCGCCTGGTGTACGATTGACAACTTCGAGATTGGCGCCGTCATGGCCGGTTGGGTGGGCTTGTTCCTGCTGACCTGCACGTATGTCGCCGTGGGGCTTTTCATTTCCAGCCTGACCTCTTACCAGTTCGTGGCGGCCGTGGGCACGTTCATCATGCTGATGTTGTTGAGCATGGTCGGCGGCTGGTGGCAGGAGTACGACCTCGTGCGCGACATCACCTACTGGCTGTCGATTAGCGGACGGACGGCCAACTTCACGGGCGGCATGTTCTGCAGCGAGGATTTGCTCTATTTCCCGATAGTGACGGCGATGTTCCTTTGCCTGACGATTATCCGGCTGAAGGCCGTGCGCCAGCGGGTGCGATTCTCCGTGACGCTGGGGCGGAATCTCGGCGTGATTGCCTTGGCCTGCTTCTTGGGCTTCCTTTCGTCCCGTCCCAAGCTGATGGGGTATTACGACGCGACATCCAACCTG
>CALUHX010000032.1 GCA_944320555.1 uncultured Butyricimonas sp.
AATGTACGATTAAAGATTATGACCATATTTCTGACTTATAACTTATAAACTATTGAGTAACAACTGTTTGTAAATACAATATCTGTAAAAATCTACTTTCAGCTGGAACAAATGCTTATCTTAAATTGAGTTGTTTATATGCGTTCTTGTGGTTTTTATTGATAATTTTTTCAGATTTGTTTTTTTATCGAATATTGCGGAATAGGACGTTGATGATAAATTTATTCTTTGTTTTATTTTTGTTGTCAGTACTCTTAAACGTATTCTCATTATTTTATTTTAGAGATAGAGGTATATTGCTAGCTCCATTGATATATAACTCTCTTATTTTTTTACCATGGCTTCTTTTATTGAATGGGGTGAAGCGCAACTTGTCCTTGCTGCTTCTTTTATGTGTTGTTATTTTTTCTGCAAAAAGAGGAGCTATATTCATTTTGGTTTTAGAGATGTTTGTTTTGAGTTGGATTGCATATAGGAAGCGGTATTTGAATAGGAGAATTTTTGTTTATTTGATTGGGGGAGTATTGGTGTTTGTGGGGTTATTTTGTGTTGCTTCGGAATATTCAGATGGTTACATTGTGTCTAGATTTCAAAAGGATGCATTATTGTCAGGAAGTGGAAGATCCGATATTAACCAATATGGAATGGATGCTGTGAGTCGGATGTCCTCTCTTAAAGAATTTTTATTCGGTTATCCATTGAATTCAGATGTGTTGAATCATTTTGGAGGACATAATGATTGGTTGACTTTTTTTCTTTCTTATGGAATTGTAGGTGTAATTCTTTATGCTTTTTTCTATTTAAATATGTTGGTTAGATTGTTCTTCTTATGGAAGAAAAATGATATGAGTTTGTTGATTGCATATGCATCATTATTTATAATAAT
The DNA here is from genome assembly GCA_944320555.1 of uncultured Butyricimonas sp. Lineage (GTDB taxonomy): Bacteria > Bacteroidota > Bacteroidia > Bacteroidales > Marinifilaceae > CALUMT01. The sequence continues at coordinate 887 of CALUHX010000032.1, forward strand.
GTTTATGATGTCTTTTTTTAGTACCTCTTATAATCCAACATTACATCCAATTATAGGAATGATGTTTATTGGATATACCGAGGCAAATAGAATCAAAAAAGTAGTAGTATGAAAAAAGTGGCTTTGTTGACGTTCTTTTCTACAGAAAATTATGGAGCAATATTGCAGGCGTTGGCTCTTCAAGAAGTAATAAAGAATATGGGATATGAGGTTGATTTAATTGATTATAATCCAAAATCAAATTTGTCTGGATTGAAGAAAGTAAAAAATGTTGTTTGGAGAAAGGTCCGTTTCTTTTTGGGAGTGAAGAGGCGTTGGAAAAGAACTGATTATTTTCGAGTAAATTACTTGAATATTAATAATGATAGACATGCAAAATTTTTGTGTTTGGGGTGTAATTGCAATATATGGCAATATGATAAATATGTTGTAGGTAGTGACCAAGTTTGGAATCCGCTGATATTGGGTAATGACTTGACTTATTTGTTGCCATTTGTGAAAGATAGTACAAAAAAGGTCTCGTATGCGGCTAGTTTTGGGAGTGCAACTTTTCCCGCTGCTTATACTGAAATATATCATAATCATATCAAACAGTTTTCTTTTATTTCTGTTAGAGAAAAATCCGGTCTTGATATTTTGGATTCGATGCATATTTTAAATGGAAAAGTTGTTTTGGATCCTACCTTTTTATTGTCAAGAAAGGAATGGTTAAAATATAAGAGTGATACTTTGGAAATCAAGAAAAAATATGTATTGTGTTATTTAATGCCAGGGAATTTGTCTAATGCCTATATAGTTAAAAACGCAAAACTTATAGCTTCTAAATTGAGTTGTGATTTAAAAATAGTTGGAGGACGAGAGTATAAACGTTTTTTTGCTTCTGTTTATGTCGTTGATGCGGGACCTTCGGAATTTTTGTCTTTGATAGAAGGGGCTTTTTTAATATTAACAAATTCTTTTCATGGTACATGCTTTTCGATAAACTTTGAAAAGAGATTCGTGTCAATTGTGGATAATAGAGGAAATGTTTATAATCGAAATTCAAGGATAGTAGATTTGTTGAATTTGTTAGAATTGAAAGATCAATTATATTCCTGGATACCTGGTGATAAAGCATTGTTAAATTGGGATACTCATATTGATTATAAACGAGTGAGAAGGTTGTTAGATAATTATGTGATGATGTCAAAAGATTACCTGTCTTTGGCCTTGGCTGATATGGAAATGCCGGAATGAAAATTTCTTTTATTAGGTGGCATTTTAATCTCGGATAAAGTAATGTTTGCTGATTATCAGTTATTTGGCTGTTTTAGGAGTTAATAGTGGAGATCGTGTGTGCGATGGAGAAGGAGGATTAGTTATACCTCTTTTATGTAGTCCTGATTGTTGGCGGAGGAGGTAGTTGGTTGTAGTGGGATAGATGTGTGTGTTGTGCATATTTTTAGTATGACTTAAGAAAATGCGAGGTACATATTGGAAATGGACAAGTTGATATCAGTAATAAATTGGAAATGAGTGTTATTGTTGTGAACGTAACGGCGGCAAAAAGTGGCGGGGCATTATCCATATTGAATCAGTTTTTGGATGGGATAGAGGAATACGATAATCATAATTATTTTATTGTGTTCGTAGATCCGGGATTTAGGCAACGAGAAATAGAGGGGGTGAGATATGTTCCGGTGGATACCAAAGGTTGGAGGGATAGAATACTATGGGATAAAGAGGGTTTTAAGGATTGGCTGAAGAATAATCATGTGGAGCCGGATTTGATTATTTCATTGCAGAACACAGGAGTAAACTATTCATGTGAGGTGCCGCAATTGATTTATTATCATCAGCTTTTGGCAATAGATCCTCATAGATGGAATCCGTTTAAAAGAGATGAGTTTATATTGTTTTGTTACAAAAATTTTTATCCATATTTTGTAAAGCAATATTTGACTAAAAACACTCATGTGGTTGTTCAGATGTCTTTTATTAAGGATGCGTTTTTGAAAAAATTTGATATTCCCGAAGGACATGTACATGTTGTCCCTCCAAAGATGGGACTCATTGATTTTAACAAAATGGAAACTGGAAATAAATATGATGATGGGTGTATGCATTTTATCTATCCTGCGGCAGGAATGGTATATAAAAACCATATTGTTTTACTGAGAGCGTTGTGTTTGTTAAAGAAAGAGAATCGGGAATATTATGATAAGATTCGCTTGCATCTCACACTAAAAAAGGGAGAATGCAAAAAAGTAGATGAATGTATAAAACTTTGGGGGCTTGAGGATGTTGTTGAGTTGGGGGGGATTATACCATTTCAAGAGTTACTTGCTTGTTATAAAAGCATGGACGCTTTGCTGTTCCCTAGTTTTGTCGAGACGGTGGGGTTACCTTTGCTCGAGGCTGCGGGATGTGGAATGGCGATAAAGGCGGCGGATTTACCTTATGCCCATGAGGTGCTTCAAGGGTACGAAGGGGTATCTTACGTGTCTTATCAAGATGAACGGGCATGGGCGGAGGCGGTTAAGGATGTTTGTCTTAATAGGCAGCGTTATATTCCAATGAAGCCAGTTAGAGATACAAAAGGCTGGAAAGATTTTTTTGAGTTGGTGGATATGCTGAAGTTGAAGAGGTAGAAATGTCGAATTTTCCGCATAGCAGTTGGATGTTGAGTGAAAGGTTGTAACTTTGTGGGGAATATAAAGAGAATGGTTTATGGCAGGCAGATTGAAACTGAAACGGATGACGATACGAGGTTTTAAGTCGGTGGCGTTCCAACATCCGCTGGTGTTGGAGACGGGGGGCGTGAGCGTGTTGATAGGAGCCAACGGGGCGGGGAAGAGTAACGTGGTCGGTTTCTTTCAGTTGCTTGGGCGTTTGATGGAGGGAAACTTGCAACGGTATGTGGAGCAGGCGGGGACGGCCCAGACGTTTTTGTATTATGGGGCGAAAAAGACCCCATCGTTGTTTGGGATGTTTTGTCTTGAAGACGGGGAGGGGCGGCGGTATGATTATCAATTTTCGTTGTCGCATGCGCTTCCTGACCGTTTGATTGTCGTCATGGAGAATGTCGCTTTTCAAAAAGAAAAGGACGGGTTGATTCAATCGAACGCATTGCCGACGAATTTCAAGGAGTCTGAGTTGATGGGGGCAAAAGATGACGCTTCTTTGGCGGTAAGGGATTTCCTTTCCCGTTGTAAAGTATTTCAATTTTCGGACTCTTCCGCAGAAGGAGGGCTCCGGCAGGCTTCGCCAGTGGAGGGGGCGCATTATTTGCAGGCGAGGGGAGAGAATCTGGCTTCGTTCCTGTATTATTTGCGGGAGAGTTTTCCGGCGAATTATAAGCGTGTGGTGGAATATGTGAGGTGTGTGATGCCTCAGTTCGGGGATTTTTATTTGCAGCCACGGCAGGGGTATGTGTCGTTGACATGGCGGGACAATTCGGCGAACGATTATGTGTTGATTCCACAACAGTTCTCGGACGGAACGATTCGTTTTATCGCTTTGGCGACGCTGTTGTTGCAGCCGGAGGAGACGATGCCGAGCGTGATTGTGATAGACGAGCCGGAGCTTGGCTTGCATCCGTATGCCATCCGCCAATTGGCAGAGATGATCAAGGACGCTTCTTTCCATACGCAGGTGATGGTGGCCACGCAGTCGCCGTTGCTGATGGACGAATTTGAGTTGTCTGATATTTTCATTGTTGAACGGGACGAGGCATTGAATGCCACGGTGAAGCGAGAACTGAACGAGGAGGAGCTTAGGGAGTGGTTGGACAATTACTCGTTGAGCGAGTTGTGGGAGAAAAATGTGTTGGGAGGACGGCCGGTATGAAGATGTTGAATATACTTTGCGAAGGGCAAACAGAGGAACTTTTCGTGAAGAAGGTTTTGAGAGATTATTTGTGGGCCAAAGGAGCGATGGTGAAAACCAGGCTTTTGCTTACAAGTAAGAAACGTGGTGTTCGAGGTGGGATCGTCAGCTATCAACAAGTGAGGCGGGATTTGAGGTTGTGGTATAATGAGAATGCGGGCAAAAAGAATGAGGAGCATTTCTATACGACAATGATTGATTTTTACGCTTTGCCAACGGATTTCCCGGGATATGCGGAGGCGATGAACGTGATGGATATTTATCTGCGAGTAGAAAAGTTGGAGAAAGCGTTGCAAGAAGATGTGAATATTTTAGGCTTTATTCCTTATATACAGTTGCACGAGTACGAGGCGTTGGTGTTTTGCGGGTTGGAGTTTTTGCGGGAACGGCATGAAGGAGTGGAGAAAGCGGTGAGGATTCTGCAAAAGGCTTTGGTTGATTTTGGAGGAAATTCTGAATATGTCGATGGGGGATGGGATACGGCTCCGAGCAGGAGAATCGTGAATGAATTGGCTCGGGTGTCATGCCGCTACAATAAACCGGAAGACGGGGCGTATGTGGCATCTCGGGTGGGTTTAAAGGATTTGAGGGAACGATGTCGGCATTTCGATAGTTGGATGCAACAGCTTGATTTGGTGGTAAAATAAATTAGGAACATTATTTTGTTGACTGTTACGTGCGTGCGTAACAGGTGGTGTTTCGTGTTTGCGGAATAATTAGAAATTCATGTGTATATGTCTGTATTTAAAGACAAAGTATTATTGATTACCGGGGGGACGGGTTCTTTCGGTAATGCTGTGTTGCGGCGTTTTTTGGACTCGGACATCAGGGAAATCCGGGTGTTCAGCCGTGACGAGAAGAAGCAGGACGACATGCGGCACCGTCTGCAGAGTCCGAAGGTGAAGTTCTATATCGGGGACGTTCGTGACCGTGTGTCGGTGGACGTGGCGATGCGGGGCGTGGACTACGTGTTTTCGGCTGCGGCTTTGAAGCAGGTGCCGAGCTGCGAGTTCTTTCCCATGGAGGCGACGAGGACGAACGTGCTGGGGACGGAGAACGTGCTGCTGGCGGCGATAGGGCACGGGGTGAGGAACGTGGTGGTGTTGTCGACGGACAAGGCGGCGTATCCGATCAACGCCATGGGCATCAGCAAGGCGTTGATGGAGAAGGTGGCGATAGCGAAGGGGCGTGAGTTGGGAGAAGGGGCTGCCACGACGATCTGCTGCACGAGGTACGGGAACGTGATGGCGAGCCGGGGGAGCGTGATTCCTTTGTGGGTGAGACAGATGAAGGAGGGAAAGCCGATCACGGTGACGGATCCGGAGATGACACGTTTCATGATGACGCTGGATGACGCCGTGGATTTGGTGATGTACGCCTTCGAGCACGGCCACAACGGGGATTTGTTCGTTCAGAAGGCACCGGCAGCGACGCTGGAAGTGTTGGCAACGGCGTTGAAGGAGTTGTACGCCCGGATAGATCCGAAATACGGTGAGACGGAGGTGAGGGTTATCGGGACGAGGCACGGGGAGAAGTTGTACGAGACGCTGGTGACGAGGGAGGAGATGTCGAAGGCGGTGGACATGGGGGATTATTACCGTATTCCCTGCGACACGAGGGATTTGAACTACGACAAGTTCTTCACGGAGGGGAACGAGAAGCTTTCCCGGATAGAGGATTACCACAGCCACAACACGGAGCGTTTGGACGTGGAGGGGATGAAGCGGCTGTTGCTGAAGTTGCGTTTCGTGCGGGAGGATTTGGGGTTGGAGGAGCGTGCGGACTCCTACGAGATAAAGAGCGAGTAGGTTGTTTTTGTCGAAAAGAGTCCTTATCTTTGTGCTTGAATAAAAAGGAGATGAATATGGGACGGTTGAAAAAGACAATGAAAAAGGATGGCAAGTACACGAAGAATGTCGTGGACGTGGAGGCAATTGCGGGAACTCTTTCCGACAAGGAGAAGGAAAAGTTATTGTCCGGAGATGGATTCGTGAAGGTTCCGTCGGAAGAATTGTTGCGTATACGTGTCTCGTCCTATTCTTATTTGTTATAAGACGTGGATTTGCATAGTTATCTATATCATTTCGTGTAGAAAATGGACGATTCGTCCGTAGACAATTCATTTTTGAAATGTAAATGGGCTATATGCTTTTAAGTCTTTGAAGTCCCACCAATGGTATTGGGTGTGGGTGGAGGTTTGTGAACATCATTTTTATGCGGTAAAATTTCATTTGAAAAATCACCGGAATAGTCCTTATAAGTATAATCTGTTGACAGGGTTGAATGAGGCGAGGCCGGTCATAAATACTTGCGTGGCTATTATGGAGGAGGTCGCCAGCCGGGATGAAAGGTCCTCTTTTGGTTTTATCGGAGCGAACATGATCGGGGAACCGGAGGTGAATACGAAACGGTTCAGGGTTTATCGGCGTTTTATGGCGACTTATTTTACCGAGGATGTGTTTGAACATCTCTTTAATATCAAGAAAAGCACTTATTTGTTGGTGCGTAAGACGGAGTTGGAGGGAAGGCCGGGATTGTTGTCAGAATTGGACAAGAAATTCAGCGAATTGTATTCTTTTTTTGATTGATACCTGTTTGAAATAAGTTTAAGTTTTTATGAAGATATTGGTTACGGGGGCCAAGGGGTTCGTCGGACGGAATCTTTGCGCCCAGTTGAGGAACATCCGTGACGCTAAGGCGAGATGGTATGAAGGGGTGGCCGTCGAGGAGGTTTACGAGTATGACGTGGACAGTGCTCCGGAGGAGCTGGAGGCGTGGTGCCGTGACGCGGACTTTGTGTTCAATTTGGCGGGAGTGAACCGTCCGAAGGATCCGGCGGAGTTCATGGCGGGGAATTTCGGTTTCGCCTCTACGCTGCTGGAGACGCTGAGACGGCATGGGAACCGTTGCCCGGTGATGGTGTCGTCGTCAATCCAGGCGGCTTTGGACAATCCCTACGGGGAGTCGAAGCGCGCCGGGGAGGAGCTGATGTTCGGCTATGCGAAAGAGACGGGAGCGAGGGTGTTGGTGTACCGTTTTCCTAACGTGTTCGGGAAGTGGTGCCGTCCGAATTACAACAGTGCGGTGGCGACGTTCTGCAACAACATAGCCAACGGCCTGCCGATAACGGTGAACGATCCGAACGCGGTGCTGAACCTGGTGTACATAGACGACGTGGTGGACGAGCTGATCGGGGCGTTGGCGGGGAAGGAGCATCGGCAGGGGGACTTCTGCGAGGTGCCTGTTACGCACACGGTGAGGCTGGGGAACATTGTGGATTTGCTCTACTCGTTCAAGGAGACGCGAGGGAATCTGCAGGTTCCGGATTTGGGCGACGCCTTCACTAAGAAGCTGTACTCGACGTACCTGTCTTACCTGCCTGCGGAGAAGTTCAAGTATCCGTTGAAGATGAACGAGGATGCGAGGGGCAGTTTCACTGAGATCATCCGGACTCCCGACCGGGGGCAGTTCTCGGTGAACGTTTCGAAACCGGGAATCACGAAGGGAGAGCACTGGCACCACACGAAGAACGAGAAGTTTTTGGTGGTGAAGGGGCACGGGCTGATCCGGTTGCGGAAGATTGGGACAGAGGAGGTGGTGGAGTTCGAGGTGAGCGGGGAGAAGTTGGAGGTGGTGGAGATGATACCGGGGTACACGCACAGCATCGTCAATTTGTCGGACTCGGAGGACATGGTGACGTTCATGTGGGCGAACGAGGCTTTCGACCCGGGGAGGCCGGACACGTATTTTGAGAGAGTTTAGAATTTGAAATTTAGGATTTGGAATTGGGGATTCATACTCCCTCCCCCCCCTTCGGGGTACTCCCCCTATCTTAGGGGGAGAGTTGAGTGAACGTTGACGGATAGGTGTTAAACTCCTCCCCTAAGATAGGGGGAGGTGGCGGCGAAGCCGACGGAGGAGTATGATTTGAGTCTTGTTCTCTTTGAATGGAGTGAAAATCAAGCGAGAGAAAAAAGTTGAGTGCAAAACATAAAAAGGATAGAGTTATGAGGACGGACTATAATGGAGTGGGTTTTAGGAATGACGGGAAATTGAAGTTATTGATTATTGTGGGGACGAGGCCGGAGATCATCCGGTTGGCGGCGGTGATCGACAAGTGCAGGAGGTATTTTGATTGCCTGCTGGCGCACACGGGGCAGAATTACGATTACAATCTGAACGGGATATTCTTCAGGGATTTGAGGTTGGAGGATCCGGACGTCTATCTGGACGCCGTGGGAGACGATCTAGGGGCGACGATGGGGAATATCATCAACGCAAGTTACAAGCTGATGTCGGCGACGAAGCCCGACGCCGTGCTGGTGCTGGGGGACACGAACTCGTGTCTGAGCGTGATAGGAGCGAAACGGCTGCACATCCCGATTTTCCACATGGAGGCGGGGAACCGTTGCAAGGACGAGTGTTTGCCGGAGGAGACGAATAGGCGGATAGTGGACATCATCTCGGATGTGAACCTTTGCTACAGCGAGCACGCGAGGCGTTACCTGGCGGAGAACGGCCTGCCGAGGGAGCGGACGTACGTGGTTGGGTCGCCTATGGCGGAGGTGCTGCGGGCTAACCTGGGGGAGATAGAGGCCTCGGACATCCTGCAAAGGCTGGGGTTGGAGAGGAAGAAATACATCCTTTTGTCGGCGCACCGAGAGGAGAACATCGACACGGAGCGGAACTTTTTGTCGCTTTTCACGGCGGTGAACGGTCTGGCGGAGAGATACGACATGCCGGTGTTGTACTCTTGCCACCCGAGGTCGAGGAAACGATTGGAGGAGAGCGGGTTCGAGTTGGACCGCCGGGTGATACGGCATGAGCCGTTGGGATTCCACGATTACAACTGTTTACAGATGAACGCCTTCGCCGTGGTGAGCGACAGCGGTACGCTGCCCGAGGAGAGCAGTTTCTTCACGTCGATAGGTCATCCTTTTCCAGCTGTGTGCATCCGGACGAGCACGGAGCGACCGGAGGCTTTGGACAAGGGTTGTTTCGTGTTGGCGGGGATAGACGATAAGGGGTTGACGCAGGCGGTGGAGCTGGCTGTGGGGATGGTGGAGAGGGGGGACGACGGCATCCCGGTGCCGGACTATGTGGACGAGAACGTGTCGACGAAGGTGGTGAAAATCATCCAGAGTTACACGGGCATCGTGGACCGGATGGTGTGGAGAAAGTATTGAGATTAAGAAAAAGAAATGAATATATTGTTTTTGACGTTGAGCCGCATTGTCGATATCAACGCCAGAGGAATTTACACGGATCTGATCCGGGAATTTGTCCGGCACGGGCACTCGTTCTACGTGGTGAAGCCGAACGAGCGTTCCTTGGGCAGACCGACGGAGTTGACGGAGTCTTGCGGTGTGAGGATATTGGGGGTGAGGACGCTGAACATCCAAAAGACGAACGTGGTGGAGAAGGGGATAGGGACGCTTTTGTTGGAGAGGCAGTATTACCGGGCGATCAAGAAATATTTCAAGGACATCAAGTTTGACTTGATCTTGTACTCGACACCTCCCATCACCTTCAACAAAGTTATCGCCTCGCTGAAGAGTTTGTATGGGGCGAGGACTTATTTGTTGTTGAAGGACATCTTTCCACAGAACGCCGTGGATTTGGGGATGTTTCCTGCCGGGAGTTTGTTTCATCGGTTCTTTCGGGCGAAGGAGCGGCGGTTGTACGCCTTGTCGGACATGATCGGCTGCATGTCGCCTGCGAATGTGGAATATGTGCTGGCGCATAATCCGGAGGTGGGGCGTGAGCGTGTGGAGGTTTGTCCGAACAGCGTGGAGCCGGTCGCCCATGCGGAGGCTGTCGACCGGGAGGCGGTGTTAAGCAAGTTGGGAATCCCGTTGGACAAAATGGTGTTCGTTTACGGGGGAAATTTGGGGAAACCGCAAGGAGTGGATTTCCTGTTGGATGTCGTGGGAGCGAACGAGCGGTTGGATGACACGTTTATTGTGGTTGTGGGTAGCGGGACGGAATACCCGAAGGTGGAGCGTTGGTTTGTGGAACACAACCCCCGGAATTCGAAACTGTTGCGGGGGTTGCCAAAGACGGAATATGACAACTTGGTGCGGGCCTGCGATGTGGGGCTGATATTCCTTGACCGCCGATTCACGATACCGAACTATCCTTCACGGCTGTTGTCGTATTTGGAGAACGGGATGCCTGTGGTGATGGCGACGGACGTGAACACGGACATCGGGCGGATCGCCGAGGCGAACGGTTATGGGAACTGGGTGGAGAGCGGCGATGTGGCCGGCTTTGTCCGCCTGTTGGAACGGTACGCCTCGGACCGGGAGTTGGTGAAAGAAAAGGGAGAATGTGGCCGCCGCTATTTGGAGGAACATTACACGGTGGCGAGGAGTTACTCCATTATCATGAGGCATTTTGAGTGAGTTGTAATTGATATTTATGTACAAGCGATATTTAAAGCGGTGGCTTGACTTTGCCGTCGTGTTGTGCGTGTTGCTGGTGATCTGGCCGGTATTGGCGGTGATTGCGGTGTGGCTTCATTTCGCCAATAAGGGTGCTGGTGCGTTTTTCACGCAGGAGCGTCCGGGGAAGAACGGGAAGATATTCAAGGTGATCAAGTTCAAGTCGATGACGGACGAGCGGGATGCGGAGGGAAGGTTACTGCCGGATGCGCAGCGGTTGACCAAGGTGGGGCGGTTTATCCGCTCGACGTCGCTGGATGAGCTGCCGCAGCTGCTGAACGTGCTGAAAGGGGACATGGCGTTGGTGGGACCGAGGCCGTTGTTGGTTCGGTATCTTCCGTTGTATGACAAGGTGCAGACCCGTCGGCACGAGGTGAGGCCGGGAATTACGGGATGGGCGCAGGTCCATGGGCGTAATTTGACGAGATTGAGTAAGAAGTTCGAGTATGACGTGTGGTATGTGGACCACTTGTCGTTTTTGTTGGACTTGAGGATATTGTGGATGACATTCTTGAAGGTAGTCCGCCGGGAGGACGTGGGGCAAGGGGCCGGGAACATGCAAGAGGTGGACGATTTGGGATTTACGGAGAGGCTGAGGGCGAACACATGAAAGAGTTCGGTTCTGATTTTCATCTTGTGGAGGGAGTCTTCCAAGGAGGAGAGTCCCTTTTGGGTTTTTATCCAAAGGCGGCTTTGTTCGCGAACGGCCGGCATGCCTTGGAGACAGTGTTGCGCCAAGGAAGGTATGCCAGGATATGGCTGCCCGACTATTTTTGTTATGAGGTGGTGGGGCATGTGAGAAGGATGGGTGTGGAGGTGGCGTTTTATCCGGATTGCCCGTTGGAGGGCGATGACGACCGGATAATCAGTGGTTTGCCGTTCAGAAGAGGGGACGTGTTGCTGCGGGTGAATTATTTCGGCTGGCGGGGTAGGAGGGACAGCGCGGGTATGCCTGTTCCGGTGATAGAGGACCACTCACATGATCTGTTGGGTGAGTGGGCGAGTGGAAGCGATGCCGATTGGTGTGTCGCCTCCTTGCGTAAGACATTGCCGTTGCCGGAGGGTGGTATTTTGTGGTCGCCCCGGGGAAATTCCTTGATACAGCCGGGATCGACGGAGGAGAACGAGGGATGTTCCCGGGAAAGGCTGGAGGGGATGCGGTTGAAAAGGGACTACCTGCGAGGGAAGAAAGTGGACAAAGGCGAGTTCCGGGAAATGTTTTTGAGGACGGAGGAGGGACTGGGGAGATTAGCCTTGTCGGGAATTTCCGCAGAAAGTCTGCGGATGTTGGGGGAATTGGATGCCGTGGGGTGGTACAGGAGGAAAAAGAAGAATTGGGAATGTCTTGTCAAGGGGATGGATGCCAAGGCGGACCTGTCCATGGTTGAGAAGGGGGAGCGGAACACTCCGTTCTCTTTTGTGATGAGGCTGGATTCGCGGGAGGAGCGGGATAGGGTGAGGGGCAGGTTGATAGAGGCCCGGGTGTATCCCGCCGTTTTATGGGACGTGCCGGACACGGCGGGTACGGCGGCCCGTTCGTTCAGCGGACGGATGCTTTCCATCCATTGTGACGGGCGTTATGCACCGGAGGACATGGGTGAATTGCGTTCCAGGTTGTTGAAAGCGTTGGAATAAATATGATAGAAGTAGTTTCGTTGGAGGAACCGTCCCGGTGGGACGGGATTGTCGCGTCGTTCAAGGAATACGACGTATATTATTTGAGCGGGTATGTGAGGGCGTTCCGGCTGCACGGGGACGGGGAGCCGTTGTTGTATCATTACACGCATGGGGACACGAGGGGGATTTGCGTGTTTATGAGGCGTGACGTTTCGGAGTTACCTTTTTACCGGGGGCTATTGGAATTTGGAGAATGTTTCGATCTGGTGACGCCTTACGGTTATGGCGGTTTCATCTTGGAGGGGGACTGGGACATCGAGGATGCCGGACGGTTCAACCGTGAGTTTTTGGAGAGGTTGGAGTCTGAAAGGGTGGTGTCCGTATTCGTCCGTTTTCACCCCCAATTGGGGAACGCCTCCCTCGTCCGTTCTTTGTTCGAAGTCGTGGACTTGGGCAAGACGGTGGAGATGAGGCTGGGCGCGACGGAGGCGGTTTGGGAGAACCTGACGAGCAAGAACCGTAATGTCATACGGAAAGCCCAGAAGTCCGGGGTCGTCATCCGGCATGGACAAGGAATGGACTTGCTACAAAAATTTAAAGAAGTGTATGACGGCACAATGAGGCGTGACGGGGCGGAAGATTATTACTTCTTCGAGGAAAAATTTTACAGATCGATAGGACATGACTTGGCAGGAAACCACGAGGTTTTTTATGCCGAGTTTGAAGGGAGGATAATTTCAATGGCGATTATGTTGTTTGCCAATGAACGGATGCATTACCACCTGTCGGGCTCTCTTTGGGAGTACCGCCCGCTTGCCGCCTCCAACTTGTTGCTTTACGAGGCGGCGTGTTGGGGTGCGGGGCGGGGTTTCCGGACTTTTCACCTCGGGGGCGGTCTGGGGTCCCGTGAGGACAACCTGTTCAAGTTCAAGCAGGCATTCTCCCGTGGGTCCGGGCTTGTGTTTTCGATAGGGAAATTGGTCGTCAATCGAGAAAAGTATACGGAACTTGTGAGGATAAGGGCGGAGGTTGATGAGGGGTTTGATATGAGTTCAAAATTTTTTCCATTGTATAGAAGTTGAAAAGATGAAAGATGTGATTATTGTGGGAGCTGGCGGTTTTGGCCGGGAGGCTCTTTATTTACTGAAGCAGGTAACGGCATATTACAATAAACCTTGGAAAGTGAAAGGTTTCATTGATGATAATATGGATGCATTAAACAATGTGAGGTGTGATTACAAGGTGATAGGTACGATTAGGGATTGGGAGGTTTCTTCCGACGAGGTTTTTGTGATGGGGATCTCATCACCGAAGGTAAAGGAACAGGTTGCAAATATACTGAAAGGAAGAGGGGCTAGATTTTTAACATTGGTGCATCCAATGGCTTTGATAAGTGAATATGTGCAAATGGGAGAGGGATGTATTGTCGGTGGTCGTTCTGTGGTGGGGGATTGTGCTGTTGTTGGGGATTTTGTAAACCTTGCTGGTTGCATGGTGGGGCAAGATGCGAAGATTGGTGATTATTCTACGGTGACAGGATTTGCTAATGTCACAACAGCCCAAATTGGTCGTCGGGTTTTTGTTGGTAGTCATGCTGTCGTTTTGAATGGTCGTAAAGTGGGGGATGACGCTTTTGTGTGTGCGGGAAGTATTGTTTTTTCAAACGTGAAGTCGGGGGTTAAAGTGATAGGAAACCCAGCAAAAAGAATGGATTTTTGATAATAGGAAATATATGGCGTTTTTTGAGTTTAAGAATATTAGGGTGGCGGGAGTGGCCTGCGCCGTTCCGAAGAACGTGGTGAGGACGGAGAGTTTCAAGCCCCTGTTCGGGGACGAGGAGGTGGAGAAGTTCATGGCCATGACGGGCGTGCGGGAATCCCGCAGGACATTGGAACACCAAACGGCGGGCGACTTGTGTTTCCGGGCGGCGGAGGAGTTGCTCCAAGCCAAGCAGGTAAACAGGGAGGATATCGGTGCGGTGGTGTTTGCGTCGCACAGCCCGGATTACCGACGTCCCTCGACGGCGTTTGTGCTCCAATATCGGTTGGGCATTCCCAAGGAGGCGGTTTGTTATGATATCGGGCTTGGATGTTCCTCGCTGGTCGTGGGGTTGCAGACAGTGGCCTCCATGATGAGCTGCGGCGACATCAAGAAAGCGTTGTTGTTTGTCGGGGACACGGCGGGCAAGTCCGTTTATCCCACGGACAGGAGTTCCGTGATGCTGTTCGGAGAGGCGGGAGCGGTGGTGCTTTTGGAAAAGACCGAGGATGACAAGGGTGAAATTTCTTCCTTGATAAGGAGCGACGGTTCCGGTTTCAAGTATATGATTATTCCCGGCGGAGGATACAGGAACCTGCATGCCGGGGAGGAGGTGGTGATGTGTCAGGACGGTAACGAGCGGACGTTGATGAACTCTTTCATACAAGGGACATCCGTGTTCACGTTCACCATATTCGACGTGCCCAAGTTGATCAAGGATTTTTGGAGCCGGTCGGGAACTACGGTGGACGACTATGACTGTTACGCTTTCCACCAGGCAAACTTGTACATATTGAGGCAGATTGCCAAGAAGACGAAAATCCCAATGGAAAAATTGCCAATCACTCTTGACCGTTATGGGAACACCTCCGGAGCTTCCGCAATCCTGTCTTTGTGTGACAGGTACGCATCCGGAAAGGAAGGACGGGACATAAAGGTTTTCGCATGCGGTTTCGGCATAGGAATATCGTTGGGTGTCACGATATTCGAGATAAACACGGACGATATCCTGCCTGTTTTTGAGGACGACTCGATATACGAGGAGGGGTTGATAACCAATCCGAACCAATTATATGGCAAGTGACTATGAAAATCAATATTTATGATTATTTGGAAGAGTCTGCGGAGAAGTTTGCGGACAAAATCGCAATAGCCGACGACAAACTCGCTTTCACGTTTTCGGAATGGCATGAGCGGGCGGAGCGGATAGGGACCGCCATACATGAGGAGACGGGCGGAGTGATCCGCAAGCCGGTTTTAGTTTTTGTGGACAGGAGGATAGAGGGGCTTGTGGGATTTATGGGTGTGGTGGCAAGCGGCAATTTTTATGTGCCGATTGATTGCAAGATGCCGGAGCAACGGATAAAGCTGATAGTGGAGATACTTTCGCCTGTGGCCGCGGTGTGTGTGACGGACGCAGAGGAAAAGATATTACGGGATATCGGGTTCGGCGGGTTTGTCATCCGGTATCAGGAAGCGGAAAGGCGGGAGGCGGGCCATGGCGTTTTGAATGCGGTCAGGGCAAGGATAATCGATGTGGATCCGGTGTATTCGATTTTCACGAGCGGCTCCACTGGAGTACCCAAGGGTGTGGTCGTCAGTCATCGCGGAATGATAGATTTGACCGAGTGGCTGGTCGGCACTTTCGGATTTGACGAGTCGGATTCACTGGGGAACCAGACTCCGTTTTATTTTGACGGTTCGGTGAAGGATATTTGTATTTGTTTGAAGAGCGGGGCAACATTGAACGTAATAGGGAAAAAGTATTTCACTTTTCCCCGGTTGCTGATTGATTATTTGAATGAGCGTAAGATAACCTCCATACTTTGGGCGACGTCGGCCATCGTGTTGATAGGGAACAGCGGCATATTGGAGGAGTCGGTTCCCCGCCATGTGGACAAGGTGTTTTTTGCCGGAGAGGCGATGCCCGCCAAACAGTTGAATGAGTGGAGACGCAAACTTTCGTACGCCATGTTTGTGAATCTTTACGGACCGACAGAAATCACAGTGGATTGCACGTATCACGTGGTGGACCGGGAACTCCGGGATGATGAGTATGTCCCGATAGGGAAAAGTTGCAGGAATATGGAGGTGCTGGTGTTGGATGAGGCGGGGCGACTTGTGAAGGAAGGAGAGGCAGGGGAGTTGTGTGTGCGGGGGAGCGGTGTGGCGTTAGGATATTATAATAATAGGGGAAAAACGGAAGAGGTGTTTGTACAGAATCCGTTGCATGATTTGTATGAGGACAGGCTATACCGGACGGGAGACATCGTGAGATATAATGAGCGTGGGGAATTGGAGTTTGTTTCCAGGAAAGATTTTCAAATCAAACACATGGGTAACAGGATAGAACTTGGGGAGATAGAAGTGGCGATAAATTCCATTCCGGGAGTTACCAATGCGGCTTGTGTTTACGATCACGAGGGGCAGAAAATCGTGTTGTATTACACGTCAGTTGACGGACAGAATATAGATATCGTTAATGGCGTGAAGGACAAGCTTCCCAAGTACATGTTCCCGAATATCGTGATCCGTTTGGAGGGGATGCCCTACAACTTGAATGGGAAAATAGACCGAATCGAATTGAAAAGGATGTATGAAAATAGATAAAGTATATTTGCTTGACAAGATAAAAGAGTTGATAGGCAGGTACTATAGAAGAGATACCATTAGTAATTTTTACATGCGAGAGCAAGAACTGGAGTCTCTTGTGAATGACGGTTTGTTGGCCGAGGCTCATTCTTCTGAAAACCTGTTGCTTTTTATGGAAAAAGAAAAGGGGGCACGGGTTTATTTCTTTTTGAACAATTTGAGTGAAGAGTTGGATTTGGGAAATACGCACAATCTTGTCATGGAAATTTTGTTCAAGAGCGATTTAAGCGTTCCGGACGATGTTGTTCGATATTGGGAGAGACAGGGTTTTTCAAGAAATCTGGTTCGGGACCAATATTCTGGTGTGTATAGGGATTTGGTTTTAAGGGGAGGGGTGAAAGGAGTCAATGTGGAGTGGGCTGTGGATTTGTCGGAGGTAAGGTGTGCGTGTGAGTTGTTTAATGGCACGTTTGACGAGTTGAGCGGGGATTATGTGCCTTCCGGGGAGTTCGAAGGTTTATTGCATGGAAAACAAATTTTAATTGCTCGTTCCAACGAGGGGACTTTCTTGGGTGCCTTACATCTGACGAGAGACAGGAGTGTTTCATGGTTGTCGCATATCGCGGTCTGTCCGGAAGCCAGAGGGCGAGGGGTTGGGACCGCATTGGTGGACGAGTTCATAGAAAGAGGTAAGGAGAACGACAGGTCCCGGTATATGTTATGGGTTCAAAGGCAAAATGTGGCGGCTGTTCGTATGTATCACGCCAAAGGATTTGTTCCCACGAACAAATCGACATTGTCGTTGATAAAGAAATAATTGATTGTTGACATATTAAAAATCTATTATGGAAAAATTGTTGGAGATATTGAAAGGGATACGTCCCGACGTGGACTTTGAAAATGAAAAGGCGTTGATTGACGACGGGGTATTGGATTCTTTTGACGTGGTGTCAATCATCTCGGAATTGAACGACGAGTATGATATCCAAGTTAAAGTGACGGAATTGGAACCGGAGAATTTTAATTCGGTGGAAGCGATCATGCAGATGGTAAAACGGTTAAAAGGAGTATAGATGAATTTGAGACACGCATTTAATCGGGTGTTTGGGAATTTGTTGTCGACATCGAGACGCATAAGAGGAATTTGTGGTCGTGGAGGGGTCATCAATATTGTGGATATGTTATGGTGTGTACTGAGGTATGGTGCGCATCCAAAAGATTATTTCATGTTTGAGTTTTATAAAAAGAATGGTCGGGAAAGGAATTCTTATTTGACAATCATGAGATACCTTAGGTTAGTGAGGAAATTTGATAAAGATGTTTTTAAACAATTAGGAGACAAGATTTATCAACATGAAAAGTATCAAGATTTTATTCGGCGAGATTGGTTGTTGTTAGGAAAAGGAAATCAGAAAGATAAAGTAAGTGAATTTCTTGAGAAACATGGTATGGCAATCGTGAAACCTGTGCATGGGGAGCAAGGACGGGGTATTGGGAAGTTGTATAAAGACGAGTCCCAAAAAATTGAGTCTTTGTTGCATGATGCGCAAGTGAATGATTTTTTATTAGAGGAGGTATTGGGGAATACAAAAGAGTTGGCAGAACTAAATCCGGCATCGTTGAATACGCTTCGCATTTATACATTAATTGATAAAACAGGGAAAATACATGTTTTAGAATGCATGTTGCGAGTTGGTAATGGGGAAAATGCGGTAGATAATTGGGGGGCTGGAGGAATAGGATATCATGTTGAAAAAGGCTCAGGGGTTATTGATCAATATGGAGTGGATAAACAAAGCAATAAATATCTGTACCATCCAAGTTCGGGTATGTTGATGTTGGGATTTCAGATTCCACGCTATCAGGAGTTGTTGAGATTTGTGACGGAACTGGCGGGAATTGAACCACGTGCTCGTTTTGTGGGATGGGATATAGCGATGTTGCCCGATCGTTTTGAGTTGATAGAGATGAATTTTCCCGGAGGGCATGATTTCTTGCAAGCTTTTGGGCAAGGATATTATCGTGTGATTAAATCAAATTGGTGATGGGACAATTCGGAACTTTACAGGGAAAAAATATATTGATAACTGGAGCCGCTTCGGGAATAGGAAAGGAAACGGCAATGTTGTGCGAACAATTGGGTGCTCGAGTTATTTTGGTGGATTGTTCGGAGGAGGGGATAAAAGCTATGGCCGAGGATACTGGTTGTGAATATTATGTTTTGGATTTGAGTAGATTGGACGAGATAGAGGGAATGGTGAAAAGCGTGGTTGAGAAAGATGGGGCGATAGACGGACTTGTTCATTGTGCAGGTATTAGCAGCAGAAAGCCTTTGAGAATGCTGACTCTTGAGGGGTTTGAAAAGATATTGAAGGTGAATTTTTATTCTTTTGTGGAGTTGGTCAAATCTATTTCCAAAAAAGGACGGTTTGGGGAGCATCTCAGTATTGTCGTCATGTCTTCTGTGTCCAGCATAAAAGGCTATAAAGCGAAAGCAGAGTATTGTGTGTCTAAAGCGGCTGTGGATGCGTTTGTTCGTTGTGCCGCATTGGAATTGGCAGACAAAAAAATTCGTGTTAATTCTGTCATGGCTGGAGAGGTTGATACACCGTTGCGACAGAAAGCATTGGCGTATAGTCCTTTGTCGGAGAAGATAGAGGAGCAGCCTTTAGGGGTATCTTCTCCCGATGAAGTTGCTAGTATCATTGCATTTTTGTTAAGTGATATGACAAAAACACTCACGGGAACCAGTGTGAAGATAGATGGAGGTATGACAATATAAAATTAAAAGTTAGTACTATGGAAACGAAGGAAAAATTGAATTTGTTGATTGATTTGTTTGAATTGGAAGAAGGTGAATTGATGCCGGAGATGAAGTTGGAAGATGTGGAATCTTGGGATTCAATGACCAAGTTGTCATTGATAGTCATGATGGATGATGAGTTTAACAAGAAACTTACAGGGGAACAGATACGGATGTTTAAAACCGTGCAAGACATTCTTGATTTCATGGATTGATGAAAGTTTTCCAGTCAGTCAATAGCTTGTTTGCTTCCAACACATATGTTTGTGTTGGAAGGACGGGAGCATGGGTGATCGACCCCGGCGATGCGGAGGAATGTTTTGCTTTTCTTGGAGAAAGTATATTGTCTGGGGTATTTGTCACACACTCCCATTTTGACCATATATATGGTTTGAATAGTTTGTTGGAGCAGTTTCCGGAATTGGTTGTTTATGTGTCTGCGTACGGAAAGGAAGCCTTGTATTCGGATCGCTTGAATTTTTCTATGTATCATGAGAGTCCATTTGTTTTTAAAGGAGAAAATGTTGTGGTGTTGAAAGAGGGAGATAAAGTGGATTTGGGAGATGGTTTGGGGGTGGAGGTATTTGAGACACCTGGACATGATCCGGGATGTTTGTGTTACAAAGTGGAAAATTATTTTTTTACGGGAGATTCTTTCATACCCGGAGTTCCGACAGTGACGAAATTGCGGGGAGGGGACAAAAAGGCGAGCAAGGCGAGTTTGGAAAAGATAATGGGTCTTGTGACGAGAGAGACGATTGTTTGTCCCGGACATGGAGAGATGGTTAATGGCTACATGTTGTTAGATTTGTAAGTTGGCAAAAGAATCGTTTGACTTACTCTTTTTGTCCAATAATTGTGCATGTGCGATTATGTTAGAATTGATAATGTGGTAATTGATAAAGTAATTTTTTGGTTATGAAGTATGTTGGTGCAGTAAAAAATGTTTGGAATTTGTGTTGTAAATCTGGTGCATATAAAAATACCCCCCCCCTGTATGTTTTTTTAAGATATGTTTATTGTAATTTTATGCATGGTTATGTGAGTGAGGATTATTTTATGCTAAGGGGAGGTTTTGAGCGAAGTTTGGCAGAGATAAGAAACACGATAACTTATAAGCGGTGGTTGAACGTTAGGAATAAGTTCAATGATCATACTAAAGAACATGTCTTGTTAAATAAAGTGGAAACATATAGGTATTTTGCCGATTTCGTTCATCATAAGTGGTTGTATCCTAGAGAATCGACTATTGAGCAATTCGAGGAATTCGTTTCTAGTGTGGGACGCATAATTCAAAAGCCGTTGGAAGAACAACAAGGGCATGGAGTGAGATTGTTTGTCTCGACGGGGGATTTGAACGAGGATTTTAAACGATGTGTGGAGGATAACGTCTTGTTGGACGAGTGTATAAAGCAGGATTCCCGCATGATGTTTGGGAATAAAAGTGTTAATACGATAAGGATATACACGATACTGGATTCACGAGGTAAGGCTCATGTGGTGCAGGCAATTCTAAGGGTAGGAGTGGGAGACTCGGTCGTAGATAATTATTGTGGCGGAGGGTGTATTTATCCGCTTGATTTAGATACGGGTAAGGTGGATAATACGGGGTGGTCTCACGGGGCGGATTATTCCGGGATAAAAGTACATCCGGGGACATGTATACAAATGGTTGGTTATCAAATTCCTTTCTGGAAAGAAGTGAGGCAATATGCAGTGGCATTGGCAGAACATTTACCGGAAGTGCGGTGTGTTGGTTGGGATGTGGTTGTGGCGGATAATCCATTCCATGTGGATTTGATAGAAGGAAATCATGACGCTCATAGTGGGATGTTGGCGATGGATCAAAAAGTAACATATAAGCAATTGCTTGAATTAGTAAATGTTTAATTAATTGTTTGTGGTATTTTGCATCGAGAAATAGGAATAGGCTTTGGGTGAGTAGAAAGAAAAATATTTTTATTAGGAAGAAGTTAAAATGATAAAATCATAAACATATGAGAGAAAGGATATGGCTTTCGCTCGCGCACATGGGCGGGCGTGAGCAGGAGTTTATTCGAGAGGCATTTGATACGAACTGGGTTGTGCCTCTCGGGCCGAACGTTGACGCCTTCGAGAAGGCGTTGGAGGATTATTTGACGGGGGATACCGGGGAGGAGCGCCACGTGGTGGCTTTGAGCTCGGGGACGGCGGCGTTGCACCTGGGGCTGCTGTTGTTAGGCGTGGAGCGGGGGGACGAGGTGGTCTGCCAGAGCTTCACGTTTTCGGCCTCGGCGAACCCGATAGTTTACCAGGGGGCGACGCCGGTTTTCGTGGACAGCGAGGAGGGGACGTGGGACATGGACCCGGTGTTGTTGGAGGAGGCCATCAAGGACCGGTTGCGGAAGACGGGCCGTTTGCCGAAGGCGATAGTTCCTGTGTGGCTTTACGGGATGCCGGGACGGATAGGGGAGATACTGGAGGTGGCGGGCCGCTACGGGATACCGGTTTTGGAGGACTCCGCGGAGGCTTTGGGGTCTGCCTACAAGGGGCGGAAGTGCGGAACGTTCGGTGAGTTTGCCGGTTTGTCGTTCAACGGGAACAAGGTGATCACGACGTCGGGCGGCGGGGCGTTGGTCTGCCGCACGGAGGCGATGGCGAAACGGGCGATGTTTTACGCGACGCAGGCGAGGGAGTCGGCCCCTCATTACCAGCACGAGAGGATAGGGTACAACTACCGGATGAGCAACATCTGCGCCGGCATCGGGAGGGGCCAGATGTTCGTTTTGGACGAGCACGTGTGGCGTCGGAGGGAGAACCACGCCCGGTATGCGGAGCTGCTGGGGGGAGTTCCGGGAGTGGAGGTGAAGGGGCAGCCCGGGGGCGGAGATTACGCCTCGAACTACTGGCTGACGTGCGTGACGGTGGATCCGGGCGGGGCTGGCTTCACGAGGGAGGACTTGCGGTTGGCTTTGGAGGAAGAGAACATCGAGAGCCGTCCGTTGTGGAAGCCGATGCACCTGCAGCCAGTTTTCAAGGACGCTCCGTTCTATGGGAACGGTACGAGCGAGCGGCTGTTTGAGAAGGGTTTGTGCTTGCCTTCGGGCCCGACGCTGAGGGAGGAGGATTTGGAGCGGGTGGTGGCGGTGGTTAGGAAGTTGGCGGGGAGATGAGGTAGACACGAAATAAGCATAGGATATTTAGTTAATGGTCCCGGGAGAGCCATTTTGAGAGGCTGCTTCCGGGGCTTTTTGTTTAAACATAAAATTCTTATTTAATGGAACATGTTGAAAGGACGGGCTTGTTCACGTGCCTCAGAGAAAAAACGTGGACCGGGTTGAGTGAAATGGATATCGAGCAAATGGCCGGGAAATTCATGATGGTGGTTCGTCAGGAGCGAGACGGATTGACGGATTATTTGTCGGCCATCCGATTGCTGGAGGATGTGGACAAACGATTGAATTTTTGGCTGTTTTGCTGGAAGAAAGAGGAAAGTGGCGATAGGGAAGAGGTCGTTTTTTTTCGGCGGTCGAAAGGATGGTGCAACTGGTGGGGGTGGAGCTCTAGTTGACGAAGGAACAGGCGGAGCATGCGGAGCGTTTCGGGCCGAAGACGGAGGAGGCGAACCGGCCAAGACTGGAGATTAGAGGGAAGGGAAATAATTCGAAAATGCTGGTGATGGAGATTGTGGTGGGGTTGTTCCTGGCAAAGGTGTTTTACTTGCCGACAGGACAAGCGGCGAGCCTGAAAGACATCGTGTGCTGGGGAGAGCGTTGTTTCGGGGTGGAGTTGCCGAATTATTGCAATTTGAAACGTAATCTGTTTGCGAAGAAAAAAAGTCTGACTCCTTTTCTGGACCAGATGCGTAACGTGTTTCATTTGGAAGCGGACAGGCAAAACGAGTAAGGACAGGATGAAGTATGCGGGCGGGCGCGCATGAAGTGGCGCGTCCGCTTTTTTGTTGGCCTTAGGGATGAGGGGGTTATGAAGAAAAACACTGTAGGTTATTGTGAGGTGTTAGAACGGGAGGGCGGAAGGTGGTAGTTTTGCGACGTGGAACTCAGAGAGGAGTTGCCGAATTGGAATTATTAACTTAAAATGACAAGTCATGGCATTAATTGAAAATGTATTTGGAATGAACGGAAAGTTTGGGGATTGGGTGATGTGCCGGAGGGGAGGCAAGACTTACGTGAAACGGAGAACAAAGATTCAGGCTCCGGCGACAGAGATGCAGGAGGCCGCAAGGAGGCGGTGGAAGGCCACCGTGAGGTTTTACCAACAGCTGCCGACGGAGGCGAGGGAGTTTTTGAACCGCGTGGCGAGGGTGAACGGAACGTGGAGCGGTTATAATTTTTTCCTGAAGCACAATCTGAAGGTGGTGACGGAGGACGGCGAAATCACGGATCCTTCGTTGCTGCTGTTCTCCGCCGGGGAACGGGCGCGGGTGGCCGATTTGCGGGGAGAGAGGAACGAGACGGGTATTGTCCTGCGCTGGAACAATTGGTTGACGGGGTTTGGAGAGGAGAACGACAGGCTGGTCGTGATTGTCGCTTTGGAGAACAGGATGTTCAGCCCGATGATGGCGGAAGGCGTTGACGCTTGCCGGAAGGACGGAATCGCTTGGTTCCCGATTGCCGGGAAGGAGAAAAGGAGGGCGCATTTGTATTGTTGTTTTGTCGCCCCCGACGGGGAAGGCTTTTCGAGAACACAACATGTGGAGGTATGAAAGGACCGGTGGCGAATGTCGTGCAAGCGATAGGGGAACTGGTGGGGAGGTTTACCCTGCCGGCCCGGGAGAAAAGGGAGTTGGAGGCGGAGTTGGAGAAACTGATGTTGACGCTGGAGGACCGCTTCGTGGAGGAGCAGGCGGCCGTGTTGAGGGAAGAGACACGGGGCAACTGGCTGCAACGCTCGTGGCGTCCGGTGTTGATGCTGGCCTTCGCGGCGATTATCCTTGTGGGGGCTTTCGTGGAATTGCCGATATTGGCAGACTCGTCGAGGTTTTGGGATTTGCTGGAAATCGGAATAGGGGGATATATCATCGGGAAATTCCGCTCATATTAGAAAATGAAGATGTGACACGTTAAAAATTGTTTGTTATGGAAATCTTGAATCATTGGTTGACAGGAAAAGGCGTGGTGTGTCTGCCATGCGTCAAAAACAGGGAAAAGATTGTGGGGCCGGACATGATAATCTTGCATTATACCGCAGGAACGAGTGCGGCCGGGTCGGCGTTTTATCTGGCAAGGCCGGACGTGAAGGCTTCCGCGCACGTGGTGATAGGCCGGCGGGGCGAGGTGATACAGTTGGTGGCGTTCGACACGCAGGCGTGGCATGCGGGGGAGAGCAGTTATGAAGGGAGAAGCGGGCTGAACCGGTATTCGATAGGCATCGAGCTGGACAATCTGGGACGGTTGCGCAAGGTGGGAGAGCGGTTCGTGGCGGAGTGCGGCGTGGAGGTGCCCGAGGGCGAGGTGTATGTGTGCAGGGACGGGGAAGAGGAGACGTATTGGCACCGGTACACGAGCCGGCAAGTGGCCGTGTTGCAGGAATTGTGCCAGTTGTTGGGGAAGGCGTATCCCATCCGGAGCGTGGTGGGACATTCGGACGTGACGTCGAGGAAACAGGATCCGGGACCCGCCTTGCCGTTTTGAGAGTCAGTGTTTTTTAATTCATTTATTTTTAATCTTTTAAATTTAGTATTATGGCAAAATTTAATTCTTACATGTTGGGACGAGTGGTAAAGTCGTTGGGCAATGTGACGACGTGCGTGTTACGGGGCGAGAACATCGCCCGGGCGAAAATCATGACGAGGAAGGACAATCCGACTCCGGAAATTCTGACGCAGCGGGCGAAAATGGGGCTGTTGATTCGTTTGTCCCGGCGGTTGCTGCCCGTGGTGCGATTGGGGTTCGTGGGCATTGGCGGCGGGACGACGGGGAACGCTTTCGTGCAAGCCAATCTGAAGTCGGTGGAAGTGTCCGGGGATTATGTGGCGACGTTGGATTACACGGTGATGAAGGTGTCCTCGGGGGTGTTGTATTCTCCGGACGTGACAGTCGCTTTCGACGCGGAGGGAGGCATGTACACGTTCACGCAAGGGACGCTGGAGGAGGAAAGCGCTTTCGAGATGGCGAGTGACGTGGTGTATGGTGCCCTGTTTGAATCGGAATTGCTCCAAGTGAGGGTGGTGAAACTGAAAACACGAGGCGAGGGCGGCAACACAAGCGCCAAGTTGCCTCGGGGATGGACAGAGGAGAACGTGCACGTTTACGGTTTCGCCGTCGCAAAGAATGGCAAAATGGCATCGGACAGTTTGTATCTGACCATCGCTTGACGAGAGAACGGGCAAACGGAGAAGGGAGTGTGTCGAACCGGCTTTCCTGTTTTGACACGCTCCCGGTTTTTTGTGTGAATTGTGGTCTTGCCGCAAAGAGGCATGGATATAAAAAAAGCACCCGTAGAGACAAGTGCTTTTGTTTTTAGAGCGGAAAACGGGACTCAAACCCGCGACCCCCAGCTTGGAAGGCTAGTGCTCTATCGACTGAGCTATTTCCGCAAAGTGTGGGGAGAGCAGGATTCGAACCTACGAAGACGTACGTCAGCTGAGTTACAGTCAGCCCCAGTTGGCCACTTTGGTATCTCCCCATCGTTCAATGAACATTCGCTTGATGTAAGCGGATGCAAAGGTAGTCAGTTTTGTTGAATCTCCAAATGTTTCGTGAAGATTTTGTGAATTTTATTTCATGAAATTGCTGGCGGACTTTGGCTCCGGGAGAAAAGCCGTGTTTAGGCTCCGGGTGTCGTTGAAATCTTTGTATGTGATTGAGAGCCGGATCGAGTCCTGCGTGTCGGGAAATTCGTCCTTTAGCCGGAAACACACGTGGCCGAATTTGTTTGTGCCCTTGTCACCGTAGGCGTTGTGGCGGAATTCCAAACGTATTCTTCCGTCGGATGTCGGCGTGTCGTGGCGGGTGAGGCTGAACAGGTGAGTGTCGGAGAGGTCGGAAGCCTCGTAATAAAACTCGACGGTAATGAATCCGTTGGCGATTTGCGTGTTGAGGATGCTTACGGGGTCGTGGCCCAGGCTGTCCTCAATGGAGGGGGAGTAGGGCACGATGTTCCATGTGGGAATCTCGTTGAGGTAGTTGATTTTCACATAATAGTCCGCCACGCAGCTGTCCGGGGCCTCCTGCAGGATGGCATAGTCGATGTCGACTCGGCTTTCATTCTTTAACGTCCTGCCGGGGATGATTTCTTCCGTGGGAAGGAGTACCGGTCCTTTGTCCAGCCGGATGACATAATTGTCCTGGTCGAATTTTTCGACTGTCCCGTATTCGATTAGAAACCTGTCTTCCACATACTCTTCTTCGTCATGGCATGCCGCAAGGCATACGAGGCTCGTCAGAACCATCATATGCCTTGCCAACATGTTGAATATATTTCTCTTTTTCATCTTTTCTTCCGAATAATTGGTTAGAATTATCTGTAAGATAGATGAATATATTGCGTAAAGGTTGCGTCTGCCGTTGTTTTTTTTCTTGTTTTCACCTTAGATGTTTTTTGAGTGAGAACATGAACTCCAGGCCGCCTTCTTTCCTGTTCTTGGCGGAGATTTCGCCATGGTGGAAGAGGACCGCATTCTTTACGATGGAAAGGCCTAGGCCGGAACCTCCGTTTTGGCGGCTTCTGCCCTCGTTCACCCGGTAGAAGCGTTCAAAGATGCGGTCGAGATGGCTGGAGTCGATGCCGCATCCCGTGTCGTAGTACGAGAAATAGTAGAAATCTTTGTCCTCCATATAATTGCGTATGCAGATGGACACATTCTCTCCCGCATAGTTTATCGAGTTCTCGATGAGGTTGCGGAAAATGGCGTAAATCAGCGTGCGGTTTCCCTCGATGTGGATGGCCGGGTCTATCTCGTCGTGCACGGTGATGCCGTGTGCGGAGATGGAGGAGCTTAAATCCGTGGCCACTTCTTGAAAGAGGGAGTGAAGGTTGATTTCCTCTTTCTCGAACAGCGTGGCGGCCTCTTCCATTTTGGTGATGAGGGCGATGTCGCGAATCAGGTCGGACAGTCTCACCACTTGGGCGAATGTCCTTTCAAGGAAGAAGCGTTGTTTCTCGGGAGAGATGTTCGGTTGGTCGAGCAATGTCTCCACGTAGCCGCGGATGCTGCTCACCGGCGTGCGAAGTTCGTGGGCGATGTTGTTCGTCATTTCCTGTTTCAAGAGGCGGTTCTGCTCGTTGTTGGAAATGTCGTTGAGCGTGACCTCGAAACTGTTGTCCGGGAAGATGAGCAATTTCACGGCGAAGTGTTTGCCGCCCTTCTCAATCTTGTCCCGGAACACCGGCAGGTTGGTCGCGTTCGGGTTGATGGGGGTGTGGGTGCTCAAGAACTCGTTGATACCTTTGAATTCCGGTTTCTCCAAGAAGCCTTCCAGTTTGAACGTGGGCTCGTCTAGAATCGTGTTGACGTATTGGATGAAATGCGTGTTGGCGTAATTGTCCTCTTTGTTTGCGGAGAAGATGGCGATTCCTTCGTCGGAATAGTGGAAGTGGCGTTGCAGTTTCTCCTGCTCGATGGTGATTTGCCTGTTGCTTTCTTCCAATGCCCGGTAATTCTGGATAATCTTTTCACCAATCTCTCCCAGTTCGTTGTTGGGGAGATGGATGTTGTTGTAGTCGATGCGCCGGTTGTCGGCCGACAAAATGAAGTCCTTCAACGCCGAGATTGCCTTTCCGAAATGGTCAGAGACGTAAATCAGTGAAATCAGGCCGATGAAGAACAACAACGTGACAAAGTAGAGGAAGATGTTGTCGCCTTTCAGGAAATTCTGGATTTCAATGTTGTACGGGAGCGCCACCCGGATAAAGAAATCGGGGTATGACTTCGCGAAATAATAGTACTCGATGCCGGTGGTTTCGGAGAGGCGGATGGCGGTTCCTGTTTTTTGCACAAGGGCGGCTTGCACCTCGGGCCGTTGTAAGTGGTTCTCCAGTTTTTGATTGCTCTCCACGCTGTTGTCGAACAACACTTGCCCGTCGTTTTTCACCACGGTCAGGCGCAAGTTGGACGGCATTAGCAAAAGAATCTGCCGGACGGAGTCCATCCTTCCGCTTTGGAGCAGCTGGCTTTTTTCGATATAAAGGTCGATGATGTCCGCGTATTCGTTCAAAGAGGCGCGGAGGGTCTCAGTCTTGTATTCTTTTTCTCTGTCTTGTTGGAAAAAGATGATGATTACCGTGAAAATGGCGAACACGATAAAAAAGTAAATGAATAGCTTCTTTTTATAAGACAATTTCATACTGTCTGGATTTAGATAGTGATTAAAGTTCTATACAATACCCGTAGCCGGAGCGGTTGACGATGATTTTCCCGTATTCTCCGAGTTTTTTGCGCAGGCGCGTTATGTGGACGTCCACGGTGCGTTCCAGCACGTAGCCGTCGTTCTGCCATACGCGGTTGAGGATGTCCTCCCGCGAGAATATGCGTCCCGGATTCTGGGCCATCAGGCTGAGAATCTCGAACTCTTTTTTCGTGAGGGGAAGCGATTGGCCGTTGATGGTCACGCTCTTGGTGCCCAGTTCTATGTTGATGGCTCCGATTTGGATGACCGGAGGGGTGGCGACGGGGGCGTTGCCGGCCCGTTTCAGGATGGCTTTTACCCTGGCCGCCACTTCTTTGATGGAAAAGGGCTTGGAGATGTAATCGTCCCCTCCGAGATTGAAACCTGTCAGCATGTCGTTTTCCGTGTCCTTGGCCGTCAAGAAAATGATTGGCGTTTCGTTGTGCAGGTCTTTGCGCAGTTTCTCGGCCATTTTGAATCCGGACATGCCGTCCATCATCACGTCGAGCAGGATTAGCTCGTGTTCGGGGGTGAGGATTCTCAACGCTTGTTCGGCGGATTCCGCGGTGTCCACGATGTAGCCTTCGCTTTCCAGGTTGAACTGCAGGATTTCCCGTAAGTCCGCCTCGTCGTCAACGACTAATATTTTGTGTTGTTCACTCATTGTTTTGTGCGTTTTCCTTGTTATGGATATGTTTGGCGTTTTTCCCGTCCATCAGGTAGATGGCTGTCTCCGCGATATTGGTGGCGTTGTCTCCGATGCGCTCAATATTGTAGGACATGTTGCTGATGGCTTGGGCGTCAGACATATCTTGCTCCGTCATTGTTTGGCCGGCGAAGAGGCGCGGTATGCTTTGCGTGATTTCGCGGTGGTTGGCGTCCACCGCGTCGTCTTGGGCGATGATTTGCCGTGCCAGCTCCTCGTCTTCGCAGGTGAAAGCAAAGATAGCGTTTTTTATCATCTCATTCACATGGACCAGTTGTTCTTCTATCAACTGATGGAGGGTTTGGTATGCGAAGCCTTTCGAGTTGAGGGTCCTGAAGAAATCGGAAATGTTGAGCAACAGGTCGCCCACGCGTTCCAGATAGGCTGTCATGTCGTGGTAAGAGATGATTTTCCGGGAGTCGATGGCCCGCGGGCTGTAGAGGGCGATGGAATTGATGACCTCGTCCCGGATTTTGACCTCCAGGCTGTCGATGATTTTCTCGTTTTCCTCTATGTTTTTGTATTTGTTTTCGTCGTTGTTGTCCTGTGTCAGTGTCAGGATATTGCTCATCTGTCGCAGGACAATGGTGGAGAGAAGTTCGAAATCGTCTCTGATTTTGTCGATGAATTTATCTCGTAAGTTTGCCATGATGCGTGATTGTTAAATGTTTGTGTTTGAATTTAGATGGTGGATGGGCGGCGTTTTCATCCGAATTGTCCCGACAGGTATTCGTTGGTCCGTTTGTCTTTCGGGTTGGTGAACATGGTCTGTGTCGTGTCGTATTCCACGAGCTCGCCCAGATACATGAACATGGAATAGTCGGAAATGCGGGCCGCTTGCGACATGTTGTGCGTCACGATGACGATGGAGAACTCGTTCTTCAAGTCCAAAAGCAGTTCCTCGATGCGGTTCGTGGCGATGGGGTCGAGGGCCGAGGTCGGCTCGTCCATCAGCAGCACGTCCGGCTTCAACGCCAGCGCCCTTGCGATGCACAGCCGTTGTTGTTGGCCTCCGGATAGGAACGTTCCCTTTTTGAAAAGGGAGTCTTTCACCTCGTTCCAGAGTCCCACGTTCGTGAGGCAGCGTTCCACGATTTCTTCTTTTTCCGATTTGCCCAGTGAGATTCCGTTCAGTTTGTACCCCGCCACCACGTTGTCGAAAATGCTCATCGTGGGGAACGGGTTGGGGCGTTGGAACACCATCCCCGCCATGCGGCGCACTTCCATGGGGTTCATCTTCAGGATGTTTTTGCCGTCCAAAAGGATTTCTCCCATGATTTTGATGTCCGGGTAAAGCTCGTGCATGCGGTTGATGGCCCGCAGCAGGGTGCTCTTCCCGCAGCCGGAGGGCCCCATGATGGCCGTGATTTTGTTTCTGGCGATGTCCGCGCTCACGTTCTTCACCGCGTTTTTCCCGGGAGAGTAGGAGATGGAGACGTCTTTCAGTTGCAATATGGGGTTAGAGATTTGAATGTGCTCTTGTTCCATGGTGTTATGTTCTTTGTTTATTGTATTTTCCATTTCTTGGCAATGTGTTTCGCGATAAGGTTGAGGGACAGCACGAGAATCAACAGGAATAAGGACGAGCTCCAAATCATGTCGATGAGGTTCGGGTCATTGTAGAATTCCCAAATGAGCAAGGGAACGGCGCTGGTCGGTTCCATGACGTTCCAATTGATGGCCGTGCTTCCCAATGCGGTCAGCATGAGCGGGGCGGTTTCCCCCATCACGCGCGACACGGCCAGCAATATGCCCGTGAACAGTCCTCCGAAAGCCGAGGGCAGCAGCACCCTCAGGATGACGTTCGTGTAGGACGAGCCGAGGGCCAGTCCGGCCTCTTTCAGGCTTCCCGGCAGCATTTTCAGCGTCTCTTCCGTCGAGCGGACGATCAAGGGAATCATCATGATGGCCAGCGACACGCTGCCCGCGAATGCGGAATAGCCGCCCAGCGGTTTCACCACCCAGGCGTAGGCGATGATACCGATTACGATGGAGGGGCTTCCCTGTATCAAGTCGGTGATGAAGCGGGTGGCGTTGGAGAATTTCGTCTTCGGGTGCTCCGACAGGTGTATGCCCACCATGATTCCCACCGGGATGGCGATGACGGAGGCGATGGCCACCATGAGCAGTGTTCCCAATATGCCGTTGGCGATACCGCCCGGGATGATGTCCCCCGTTCCGCGGGCGAGCATGGCGTCCAGCGTGCTGGGCGCGGTCTCCGTGAAGAAACTCCAGTTGATTTGTTTGTAGCCTTTGCGGATTAGCTCCCAGATGATTGCGAAAAGCGGAATCACGGTCAGCGACGACAATCCGCACACGCAATAGAAGAATATCTTGTCTTTGATCGTTCTGTATCTTAAACTGCTCATACCTGTGTCAATTAAATTTCTTCATGATGAATTTGGCGATGAGGTTGATGACGGCCGTTATCCCGAACAGCAGCAGGCCGATGGCGATAAGCGAGCTCAGTTTCAATCCGTCCGCCTCGCCGAACTGGTTGGCGATGATACTGGCCATCGTGTTCCCCGTGTCCACGAGCGACCGTGGCAGGTTGTTCGTGTTGCCGATGAGCATGGTGACGGCCATCGTTTCCCCCAAGGCGCGTCCCAGCGCCAGGATGTAGCTGGCGAAGATGCCCGAGCCCGCGTTGGGAAGGGTCACCGTGCGGATGACGTCCAGCCGCGTGCCTCCAAGACTGTAGGCGGCCTCTTTCAGTTCGTTGGGCACCATCGAGATGAATTCCCCGCTTAGCGACGACGCGTAAGGAATAATCATGATGGCCAGAATGATGGACGAGGTCAGGATTCCGAATCCCTGGGAGTTCAGCCCCAGGTCGATGATGATGGGACGGAACGTGTAGAAGCCCCACAGGCCGTACACGATGGACGGAATCCCCGCGAGCAGGTCGATGATGGAACTGATGAACGTCGCGATTTTTTTCCCCCGGAAATAGCTTCCCGTGAAAAGGGCCACGGGCAGCGAGAACGGGATGCAGAAAATAAGAGCTAAAAAGGAAGTGAGCAAAGTCCCCACGATGAAGGAAAGCGCCCCGTAGGTTTCCCGGTCGGGGTGTGGGTCCCATTCGGACGAACCAATAAAGTGGAAGAAACCGTATTGGTTGAACGCCGACAGGGAGCCACTGACCAGGGAATAAATCATACCGGCGCATACCAGCAAGACGAGGATGCAACACCCTACGAGTAATTTTTTGAAAATTTTGTCTCGCATAGCCGGAAGTGCGTTTTCGAATGAGTTAATTGATGGCTTGGCCGTTGAATGTCACGGAATTCAACAAGGCTTGGGCGTTGTTCACGGCGCTTTGGGGAAGCGGAGAGTAGTGAACCTTCGTCGTCAACGCTTGGGCTTCCGGGCTGATCATCCATTTCAGCAAGTCGACCGTGGCTTTGGCTTGGGCTTGCGTGCGGTCCGCGTAGGCTTGTTCTTTGTAGAGGATAATCCACGTGAAGCAGCTGATGGGATAGGCGTCGGCGGCGGTCGGGTTGGTGATCATGGTGCGCGTGTCGGCGGGGATTTCTCCGCTTGCGGCCGCCGAAATGCTCTCCGTGGTCGGCACGATGAAGTTGCCCGAGCTGTTTCTCATTTGGGCCATCGGCATGTTCAGTGCGAAGGCGTACTCCGAGCCCACGTATCCAATCGCGCCCGGTGTCTGGCTCACGGTTCCGGCCACTCCCGGATTGCCTTTGGCTGCCAGGCCTGTCGGCCACTTCAAGGATTTGCCCGCGCCGATTTTTTCTTCCCACTCGTCGCTCACTTTCGTCAGGTAGTCGCTGAACACGAACGTCGTGCCGCTGCCGTCGGAACGGTATACCGGGTTGATGTCCTGGTCGGGCAGTTGAAGGCCGGGGTTCAGTTCTTGGATGGCCTTGTCGTTCCATTTGGTGATTTTGCCCAGATAGATGTCTGCCACGATTTCACCCGACAATTTCAGGTCCTTGATGTCGGGAAGGTTGTAGGCGATTACCACGGCGCCCATGCACGTCGGGATGTGAACCACGGCTGCCGGCATTTCCTGCATCTCCTGGTCGGTGAGGTAAGCGTCGGAACCGCCGAAGTCCACGATTTTGTCCTTCAGGCTGCGGATGCCGCCGCCGCTCCCGATGCCGCCGTAGGTGACGGTCGTGCCTGCTTTTTCCTGATACGTTTTGAAGGCCAGGTTATAAAAAGGAAGGGGAAACGTGGCCCCGGCTGCGGCGATGTTCGCCTTGGATTGTTTTTCGTCTTTGCCTTTCTTGGAATTTCCACAAGAAGCGATGGCGATTGCCAGTAAAATGATAAATAAATTTCTCATATTGAATAGATTTGGTGTTTCTTTCATGTTCTCTTTTGTTTTCGCTGCAAACGTAGTTTAATCCTGTTACAAAAAAATTACACGATTGTTACGAGAATGTTACGTTTCTATATTTTGAACTCGATGTCTAAGTAAATGAACGAGTTCGACTTCCCCGAATACGGATTTTGGTTCCGGAAATTGGGGGCGATTTTCAATTGCTTGAGCGGGGAGTACTCTATGCCGAAGGTCATGTCCTGTGTGTCCGCGTCGCTCCAGTCGTTCGCCGACCAAAGGTTGTCGTAGCGGCCGAAGGCGTGGAAACGCCAGCCCAGTTTCACCGTCGAGTAGACCGAGATGCCCTCTTGGTCTAAGCCTTCGCCGAAATCCGTGTTGTATTGCTTGTTGTACTCTGCCCCGAGGTTGAAGGCGGCGTGCCGGTATCCGGCGAACACCGACAGGGTCTGCTGCGCCTTGGTGCCCTCTCCCGACACGTCCTTGTCGGCGTTGTCGAAATATCCCCGCACGGTCAGTCCTTTGGCCGGGGTCAGCGTCACGCCGATTCCGTAACGGTATTTGTTGTCGGAGTTCAGCTTCTTGTAACCCTCCCCGTTGATGAGGGAGATGTCGGCCGCCAGCCAGTCCGCGAACCGGTACCTGCCGATGACGCCCATGTCCGCGCTCGACCCGAAGCCGTACTCGTCCTGGAAGGACTTCAGCAGGTAGCGGTGGCCCCACACGCCCTCTTGCTCTTTGAATTGCGTGGTGCTCACCAGCCCGAAGTCGAGCGTGAACTCTCCCGTCTTCCAGCTCAGCATGGCGTTCTTCACGTAGGCCACCCGTTCCAGCTCGGCTCCCTCCGCGTTCGTCGGGCCGATGTCCAGCACCACTTTCCCGCTGAGTTTCTCCGTGATGTCCACCTCGTATCCGATGTACGAGCGGTCCAGCTCGAAGCCGGAGTCTCCGTTGGCCCTCCCCAGGCCGTTGTGCCAATTGGCGTAAATGGTGAGGATGGGTTTCCCTTTCAATTTCCGTTCTTCCTTGGCTTGTCCGAAGCCGCTTTGGCCGGCGGCGACGAGAAGGATAAAAATAATCAGTCGTTTCATTCCTTGCATGATGTGTTATGTTTCTTTCAGTCACAAAAGTAGGTGCCGGATGTTACA
>CALUHX010000033.1 GCA_944320555.1 uncultured Butyricimonas sp.
CGGCTCTTTCGGCTTCTCCTCGATGCTCAGCACATTTAAGTCCTTGTCCACTTCCGCCACGCCGTAACGCTCCGGGTCGCTCACCCAATAGCCGAACACGGTGGCCTTTTTCCGCACTTCCGCCGTCTCCACCGCCTCTTTCAGCATCCGGGTGAAGAAGCTCCCGTAGAAAATGTTGTCCCCGAGCACAAGGCACACGCTGTCGTCCCCGATGAACTCTTCCCCAATCAAAAAAGCCTGCGCCAGACCGTCGGGAGTCGGCTGCTCGGCGTACTCCAGACGGATGCCGTAATCGCTCCCGTCGCCCAGTAACCGCCGAAACCCCGGCAGATCCTGAGGCGTGGAAATGACCAACACCTCCCGAATCCCCGACAACATTAGGACGGAAAGCGGGTAATAAATCATCGGCTTGTCGTACACCGGTAGTAACTGTTTGCTCACTCCCTTCGTTATCGGGTAAAGCCGAGTACCCGATCCCCCCGCAAGAATTATCCCTTTCATAAACAACTATAAGTTACTGTTTTCTTTAATACTTTTTTTATTAATCCATTTTTTGTCAAAGGAATACAAGCTGCGACTATCGGATACATACACAAATAACAAATTCTATCTTTCACATGCACAATATCTTTTAATGAGTCCAAAAATCGCACATTTGAAAGAATCGTTGCCCGTATATACAAGGCAATTAACTTTATCCGATTCCATAAATACTTTCCGCTGTAATAATATTGAAATTGATTAATTTCTATCATCAATTCATATCTTTGGCTACGAATAAACTTACCACTCAGATTAGTCATTGATGTCTCATTCTCTCTAACATAATATGTTCTCACAATCTTATTATAACAGATGGATTTATACCCATCACAACCTATAAAACGCTCTACAGGCAAAGGCAATAAAGATTCATTCGTATCAAAAGGAAGATATTTCTTTAATACTGCTGTTTTTATACAATCTGGCATCTCACCAACATAACGACCATGCTGATGCGCATATTCCCAATAATTCATTATCGTTTTTTTAAACATTGGAGATGGCACATCCCCATACTGAGTCTGACATCTTGCGACAATTCCTGCAATTTCATCAGAATCATATTTTTCTAATAGATTTACATACTCTTCCAAAACTGTTGGAATAAACGTATCATCATGGCCATGAGGAAAAAATATTTCCCCTTCTGCCACACTTAACGCCAAATTATAATTTGCAGCCAACATCTGATTCCTTCTCAAGTCGAAGAATTTAACCTTAAAATCTACTCTTTTTATATATTCTTGTATTAATTCACTTGTATTGTCTATTGAAGCATCATTTACAACTATCCATTCAAAATTTCGATAAGTCTGCGAATCCAATGTTTGAAAAACCCTATGAATAAATTTTGAAGAATTATAACATGGTGTAAATATTGAAAATTTGTATCTATACATACTTAAACCCTCCCTGCAATTTGCTTTGTTTTTAAATATGAAGCCACTCCAACAAAAGCATTAACAAATACTATAGAAATAGCGGCACCTATAACCCCAAAAACTATTATACTAAGATATCCTACAATACATCCTAAAATAGAACCTAATACTATTATATTTCTATATACCTTATCATTTCCAGATACAATTAAATAATTCGTTCCATAGATATTTATTAACGTCTGAAAAAAAAGAGAGCATGAACATATCCTATGTATTAATACAGCCTCATTAAATCCATTTCCAAAAAACACTTCAATAAGCAAAGGAGCAAAAACAATCAGCAACAATGTAAGAAACAAAGAAAGCAACAAACTTATTCGTGCAAAAACATAATGCATTTCTAACCTTCTTGACAAAAACGGGAAAAAAGTCCGAGACAAAACTCTTACAAAATTCAATGTAATATTTAAAAATTTCGTCCCAGCAGTAAGAATTCCATTTGCAAATTCACCCCATTTCATACCCAAAAACACAATCAGCGCATTCTCATAGGTCGAAGGTACTACATTACCAAGAAAAACATTGCAAGCTCCTTTTATAGATTGAAATATGCAGCCAAAAGAAGGCTTTAATATTTTAATTTTCCATCTACACAATATAATATATTGTGCAACAATCCCCACAACAATGTAACCAAAAGCCTGAAGAATTGGTTGCCAAACATAGTCCTCTTGATCATTAATAAATAAAAAAACCAAACATGTGAAAACAAATTTGATTGTCAAATTAAACAATGTCGTGAACTTCATTCTTTCCAAAGCCTGGAAAAGCCAATCTGGAAATAATATATATCCTGGTATAGACAACACTGAAGCAAAAATAATCCGTCTACTCTCATAAAATTTGGGAATCAAAAAAACAAAGCCGCACAAGAACGCAAAAGAAACAAACATCAAAAACAACCTAGCCCACAAAACATCAGAATATATTTTCGATACTTGTTGTATATTATCTCTACATCTCGCAACATCTCGTGTTGCCGTACTAGTAAATCCCCAATCCACAATCGTCATCAACCAACCAGCAATTGCCGCTCCAAAAGTAACTTGCCCAAAGCCTGCCACACCTATCACTCTCGCAAGATAAGGCATTGTTATTAATGGAAAAATATAACTGACAATTTGCAATATAGATAAATATCCAAAGTTCAAAATTAGTGTTCGCCCATCACGACTAGTTTTTATTCTCAAGAATAGATTTTCTAATTTTGTCCACATTAACAACCGCTTATTCCCAAAAACAACTTATTTACAATCTTCCGTCCACAATTTCTTTCTTCAAGAATCCCTTCACGTCAAATATCACGTGCTTCTCTTTCGCCAGCGACACCACGTCCAACCCCTTGAACTCCTCATGCGCCACAGCCAATATCACCGCATCAGCCTTCCCCTCCGGCAACTCGTTCACCACATCTATCCCGTACTCGTGCCGCACTATTCCCGGATTCGCCCAAGGGTCATAAACCGTGATGTTCAAATTGTATTCCCTCAACGCCTTGTAAATGTCTATCACCTTCGTGTTCCGAACGTCCGGGCAGTTCTCCTTGAACGTGAAGCCCAATATCAAAATGTCCGAACCCAACACCTGTATCCCCTTCTTCAACATCAATTTCACCGTCTCGTTCGCCACGTATTCCCCCATCCCGTCGTTCATTCTCCGCCCCGCCAAGATGATCTCCGGATGATACCCGTGACGCTGCGCGCATTGCGCCAGATAATACGGGTCGACCCCGATGCAGTGGCCTCCCACCAGTCCCGGCTTGAACGGCAGGAAGTTCCATTTCGTCGAGGCCGCCTCCAGCACGTCCTGCGTGTCTATCCCCAGCTTGTTGAATATCTTCGACAACTCGTTCACGAAGGCGATGTTGATGTCACGCTGAGAGTTCTCGATCACCTTCGCAGCCTCCGCAACCTTGATGCTCGGCGCCAGGTGCGTCCCAGCGACAATCACCGAGCCGTAAACCTCGTTCACTAATTTCCCTATTTCCGGAGTGGAGCCCGACGTCACCTTCTTGATTTTCTCCACCGTGTGCAGCTTGTCCCCCGGATTGATGCGCTCCGGGCTGTATCCGGCGAAGAAGTCCTCGTTGAATTTCAGTCCCGAAACTTTCTCCACCACGGGTATGCACTCGTCCTCCGTCACGCCCGGATAAACCGTCGACTCGTAGACCACGATGTCTCCCTTGCCTATCACCTTCCCCACCGTCTCGCTCGCTCCGTACAGCGGCGACAAATCCGGGTTGTTGTTTTCATCGACAGGCGTCGGAACCGCCACCACGTAAAAGTTGCAGTCCCGTATCTTCTCCATGTCCGCCGTGCACACAAAGCCGTGGTCCCGTATCGCACTTTGCAGCAACTCGTCCGACACCTCCAGCGTGGCGTCATGTCCCGACATCAACGCCTCGACCCTCGCCGGGTTCATGTCGAATCCGATCGTCTTATACTTTGTCGAAAACAGCCGGGCCAAAGGCAAACCAACGTAACCCAAGCCTATCACACAAATTTTGATTTCTGTATTCATGATATATAATATTTTCAATTACACTTTTCTGTTCACGTACCCTTCTGCCCCGTTCATGGAAACTATTTTTGCGGGCACTCCCGCCACACACGCATTGTCCGGCACGTCCTCTGTCACTACGGCATTCGCACCTATCGCCACATTGTTTCCAATCGTGACTTTTCCAATGACTTTTGCTCCCGGACCAATATAAACGCCATTGCCGATGACAGGAACCCCTTTCCTTTTTCCTCTGTTCGTTTGTCCTATCGTCACTCCTTGAGAGATATTCACATTATCTCCTATCACCGTTCCTCCGTTAACAACGATGGTCCCGAAATGTCCTATGTAGAAACCTTTGCCAATGCGGGTTCCCCAAGGAATTTGTATCCCATAATGCCTTTGCATTAGCAGTAACTTCGCTTTAAGGATGCAAGTGATAGGAAATAACCATTTGTTTTTTTTTGCACAACAAGTCAATCTTAACACACACGTGTATTTAAAGCCTGGTACGGTGAAATAGGTTTTTAAGAAACCTCCTCCTCCGGTATACCTGTACAAATCTTGCTTAATCAAAGTAAACACCGGCATGGACATAAAATTACAAGTTCTCCCAATACCACCTCACAGCCTCCTTCAACCCCTCTCTCATGCTATATTCCGGATTATAACCCAATAACCGTCTTGCCTTATCCACGTTCGCCAAAGAGTGGGGAATGTCCCCCGCCCGATAAGGACCATGCACGGCTTCCACCTTCGCTATCTCCGCGTCGAACTCTGACAAGTACTCTTTTAAATATTTCACTAAATCGTTCAACGTTGTCCTCTCGCCGTAGGCGGTGTTGTAAATCTGGTTCACCGCCTCCGGGTTCCCCGTCTCCAACGCCAGCATGTTCATTTGGATCACGTTGTCTATATACGTGAAATCCCGGCTGTACTCCCCGTCGCCGTTTATCGTCGGGCTCTCGTGCGCCATGAGCCTCTTCACGAACAACGGTATCACCGCCGCATACGCCCCGTGGGGATCCTGCCGCCTCCCGAACACGTTGAAATAGCGCAGTCCTATATACTCAAAACCATACGTCCGGGCGAACACGTCAGCGTACAACTCGTCCACGTACTTCGTGATCGCATACGGGGAAAGCGGCTTACCTATCACGTCCTCCACCTTCGGAAGGCTCTTGCTGTCCCCGTAGGTCGAGGAGCTGGCGGCAAAAACAAAACGCTTAATCCCGGCGTCCCTCGATGCCACCAGCATGTTCAGGAACCCGCCCACGTTCACGGCGTTAGACGTCAGCGGGTCTTTTATGCTCCGGGGAACGCTCCCCAACGCCGCCTCGTGCAGCACGCGGTCCATGCCATCCACCGCCTTCCGGCAGTCCTCCAGATTCCGGATGTCGCCCACCTGCAACTCGAACCTGTCCGGGTAACGCTCCAGCAACGGGAACACATTCCCCGGCTTCCCCGTCGCAAAATTGTCCAGGCAGCGCACCTCGTGCCCCGCCCCAAGCAAATGCTCACACAGGTTGGAGCCGATAAATCCGGCACCACCAGTAACCAATATCTTCATCTGTATCTCGATTTTGATTTTATAAACACCTATCGTTCCAACACGTCCCTTTAAAGCCATCCTTTCGACGGCTTTCCCACAGAACTTAACTATTCATTTTGTCATTCTCATTCCATCAATCTCCCCACATCCCCGCTCAATCATACCTCTCAAACACTTCCTTCAACCGAAAATAAATCTTTTTCAAATTCCCGCAATTCCTGTCTTTTATCCATCACGCCAATCGTATGCCGGTTAATAACGCTTCACGCACCACGGGCGAATCCTCATAATCCCCCACCACGTCTATCTTCTGTTCCCCGATACGCATTTTCAATTCCGCCAAAATCCTGTTCGGATTGCCCGACCGACACGTATTGCTGCTTCCGGCTTGTCGGGTTTTCCGGATCCGTCATCGCAAGCATTCCCTCTTTAATCATCGGACCGATATAAACGTGCATCAAATTCTCCCTGTCCTTCAATCCCAAAAAACTCAAAATTTCAGATAACGACTTTGGCTCCGAACAAAATACCGAAATGTCCCTCATCCGCAAATCTTTCTTGTCGGGTTTTCTTGTCGGGTTTTCTTGTCGGGTTTTCTTGTCGGGTTTTCTTGTCGGGTTTTCTTGTACGGCTTTTTCCACTTCATTCTCAACTGGCATGGTAAGCACCACATAATCCGGACGAGTTACTTCCTCCACGGTCGGCACTGTCCATCCCAAATACTTCCAACCGTTCACAATCTTATCCACGCCACTCCCCGCCTTTTCCGCACGCCCAAGCCGCATGAACATCTTCTGCAAAATGGGATTACGGGAAATATATTTTACCGTTCAAATCTTTTTTCCTTCCGCCTCCACGCAGTCGTCCAGCACCCGCCTTGCCACCGCGGAGAACACCCGGGAGAAGGCGACTGCGTCATCCGCCCCTTTCCCCCGTTTCATCGAATCGACCAAACCGTCCTCCACTC
Source organism: uncultured Butyricimonas sp. (assembly GCA_944320555.1). Classification (GTDB taxonomy): domain Bacteria; phylum Bacteroidota; class Bacteroidia; order Bacteroidales; family Marinifilaceae; genus CALUMT01. Next base: position 6,506 of record CALUHX010000033.1, read on the forward strand.
GTTTCGCACGCACAGCCAAGCGCCGCAACTCCTCCTCCAATCGCTCCCTCTCCACCTTCGGTCCTCTTTCTCCGTCCGACACGTCGGAATACAACCGCAACGCCTCCTTCCACTCCAGCAACTCCCAGCCGTCCAAAGAACCGCTCCGCCCAACCACTTCCATCACCAATCCCCCCGCCAGTTCCAGACACGCCCCGTCACCAGTGAAATAGTGGCAATGACTCAGCAAGCGGCACATCCCGCTCGTCCGGCAAGGCAACGTCATCCGTTCCTCTCCCCGCCCATGAAGCAATTCCCAAGCGACCTCAAGCCCTCTCGCCACCAACTCCGAGTCCGTCCCCATCACGTAACTGCCCAACAGGTCCGCAGCATGCTCCACCCGCTCCGAAACAGGAACGTCTGCGTCACGGCTCAACATCTCCAGCCGCCAGCCAATCGCCTTAATCCGCCCGTGTACCGGCACCAAGTCCGTCACTCCGTCCAGCGTCCACGGGAACAAAAGCCCCAGCCGATACATCGAAAGATAGCCCGAACTCAATCCGCACAACGCTCCCCGCTCCACATGGTCCACATTCAACTCCAGCGAACGAAGCCACAACGCCTTTAACAATTCTTCCATCACCCCCTCCTTATTTGTGTTTGTCCTTTCTCTTCCCATAGCCTCATTTCCCTGTCTTGTCCCCCAATCGCTCCAGCCAAGACCCCGGAATGTAGGACGTGGCTATCGAGGCCACGCCTTGCAACCGAATTACCACCCGCTTGTGGCCCCGCACCCGCATCAACTCCCCTTCCAATCCCGTCAACGGACCTTTGACCACCCGCACCCGGTCGCCCGGCTTCAAATCCTTGTTCAACACCTCCACCCCTTTCGCCGAAACGTCCAGCAAGAACATGAAATCCTCCATCTGCTTGTCCGGAATGACCAACGAATGGTGTCCCTCAATGTCCTTCAAATAGACAATGCGGAGGCCATGGTCGTTAATCAGCGCAAAACTCGTCGCCTTGTCCGTCCGGATGAAAATCATCCCGTGAATCAAGGGGACCCGCGCTTTCTTCCGTCCGAACGGAGTCTCCCTCACCAATTCCTCCACAGGCAGAAAGTTCTCCACCTCCAACTTGTCCAACCGGGCCTTCACGGCGAACTCCCGATTCGGACGAGTGTAAGCGGCATACCAATGCTTCGTTTCCCCCTCCACGGGAAGTTTCTCCTTGTTTATGAAATGCGTCAAATCCATCCGGCGCAATGTGATGTGATTTCATGGAGGCAATCATTCAGTCCGGTTTTTTCCCACCTTGCTCACGTCCGGGCGCGCTTCGCGCACTAACCGTGCCACCGGTCCTGATTTGTTGCCATGTGTCAAAGCCCGTCCGTTTCAAAAATTCACAACTGCCGACAAGCCCGAACTGTCCGCAAAAAATGTCGCCTGGAATACAAACAAACGAACGTTTTTTGCGATACAAAAATAGAGCTAATTTGTTTGCCCTCCAAGAAAATTGTCAAAAATTTTGATACTGATAATCTGTTGATTACAAAAGAATGGCAGTTCACTTTGGTTCACGGGAAATGCCCCTCCGCCGATATCATTAAACGTTCGTTTTTTGGTATTCAAAACAGCCGCACAAACACCTACAAACCAACACAATACAAAATCACAAACACCTCTTTTTTCCCTAGCGAAAGCGTTGTCTCGCCCTTTTCCCAAAGCAATCATACAGAGATAATTGGGTTATCATCCCTCTGGAACGTTTCCCGGTCGTTTCCGGAACGTTCGCCGAACGTGCACAAACGACCAAGAAACGTTCCGGAAGCGTCCCCGCATGCCCAGAGAGCCATCACAACCCCATTTTAACCCAATAATATCTCCGTGTTCTCCCTATTACCACCACCCAAAAACAAATCATTACCCAACCTGCTCTCATTAAAAGAAAAAACACTAGTTTTGCCATAACCAAACCAAAAACTTTCATTTGATTTGCTCCATATTTAATTCACAAACAAGAAAAGCTGTAGGATAGAAACTATTACCATAAAGAATTTCAAATCCATCACAAATGCCGTAAAACTGTCGCAAGAAAAACAGAAGCTGGGAGTTATCTTGTCTGGATTTGGAAAGGTATATAAGAAAATAAAACCAACAGCACTCTAATAACAAATCGAGTGGTAGCAAATAAGTATTTACACGTATTCTATCGTTTTACTTTTCCCTTACCTTTGCTTCGAATTTTCAACAAAAGATTTAGAAATCTTCAAAATCATATTGACGTGGATATTTTTGAACGAGTAAAAAAGGAAAAAGGGAACATCGGCCAATACGCCAAACAGGCTCACGGCTATTTTTCATTCCCGAAACTGGAGGGTGAGATCGGCCCCCGGATGAGATTTCGCGGCAGAGAAGTTTTAAACTGGAGTTTGAACAATTATATCGGATTGGCCAACCATCCCGAAGTGCGGAAAGTGGACGCCGAAGCCGCCGCCAAATACGGGCTGGCTTATCCCATGGGAGCCCGCATGATGAGCGGACAAACCTCCCGCCACGAGTATCTCGAATCGCAATTGGCCGAGTTCGTCGGCAAACCCGACGCGTTCCTGCTGAATTTCGGATACCAAGGCATGCTGTCTATCATCGACGCCATGACCTGCCGCCACGACTGCATCGTGTATGACGCGGAGGACCACGCCTGCATCATGGACGGATTGCGCTTGTCGCCGGCAAAAAGATACGTGTACCAGCACAACGACATGGACAGCCTGCGCAAGCAACTGGAAAGAGCCACGAAATGGGTGGAGAACACCGGTGGCGGCATTCTGGTCATCACGGAAGGATTGTTCGGCATGGCCGGAGACCTCGGCAAACTGGACGAGATCGTGGCCATGAAGAAGGACTTCAACTTCCGCCTGCTGGTGGACGACGCCCATGGATTCGGAACGATGGGACCCAACGGAGCCGGCACGGGAGAGCATTTCGGTGTGATGGACGGAATTGACCTTTATTTCGCGACGTTCGCCAAGGCAATGGCCGGAATCGGCGCATTCGTGGCTTGCGACGAGGACATTTGCATGTATCTGCGTTACAACATGCGCTCGCAAACTTTCGCCAAGTCGCTCCCGATGGCCATGGTGGAAGGCGCCATCAAACGCCTGGAATTGCTCCGCAGCAAACCGGAATTGCGCGAGAAACTGTGGACCATTGTCCGCGCCCTGCAAGCCGGATTACGGGCCGACGGGTTGAACATCGGACGCACGAATTCCCCCGTCACCCCGGTATATTTGTCGGGCAGCGTGGCCGAAGGCACGCAAGTGACCATGGATTTGAGGGAGAACTACAACTTGTTCTGCTCCATCGTGGTCTACCCGGTCATCCCGAAAGGACAATTGCTGCTCCGCCTTATCCCGACCGCCATGCACACGCTGGAGGACGTGGAGTACACCGTGAAAGCGTTCAAGGCCGTAGCCGAAAAACTGGCCCGCGGAGAATACAACACGGATGTCGTAGTGGACGCAAACGCATTATAATATAAAAGACAAATAAAAAGAGAGGCGCATTTGGGGAAATGCGCCTCTCTTTTTATTTGGAAAGGCGTTTGGCCTTGTAGGTCACTTTGGTCTCCATGGCTCCCATGATGGTGGCTTTCACCTCGGAATCCAAAGAATCGTCCTTAACCGTCCCCGACGCTTTCACGTCCATAGGCATGCCATTATAATTATACGAGAAGGCGGTGGACAGTTTATACACCTTCTTTCCATTCTCAACCGCGGCCTTCACTGCCACCGGCTGGGAGAGATAGGAAAATTTTTGCCCCGTGGGCAAGACAAAATCCTTGACGGAAACCACCACGCTGTCTCGGTGTACCCGCTGCAATTCCAGTTTGAGTTTCAACTTCATCTGCAATATTTCGACATACGCCTCGCCCTCATAGGTGCCGGACACGGCTGCCGCCGGTTCCGTTTTTCCTTTGCCGAAGACAACAGAATACGCACACACGCAACCAATTACAAAAAGACACACAAAAATATTTCTCACATTTTTTCCCATAACAAGTCGTTTAAATCACAAATTATTTTTACTTTTAACGGCTCTAAAATACAAAAATAAATTGACGAATCTATGAAAAGACAATTTCTCTCCTCGACATGGGTGATTTTAATGGCAGTTTTCGTATTCGCGCTCACCGGATGCGCCGGATGCGGAGGCAAGCGGGCCGAAGACGTGTCGTCCCTGCCCGGAGTCTACAAGGGTGAAGCCACGCTCGTCCTGCCCGAGCAATTGAAGGCCATGGTGAAAGCGGACGCGGACGGAAAGAAATTGATTCCGGACGGCCCAGTCCCCTGCAAATTGCGCATAAACGAACATCCGAACGGCGGCGTGACCATCGAAATCGAGGAATTCGAGATGCCGATGCAAGGCGTAAACATCGCACCCGCCGCCTGTCAAGTGACACAGAGCGGCAAGACATTCACGCTAAGCGGAGAAGGAAACGTGAAGGTCGGAGACAATTCCATCGACTATTCCCACGAGGGCACCATCGAAAAAGGAAATATGGACCTGACTATCACCGTTCCGCTAATCCCCATGCTCGTCGAACCACAAATCGTGTTCAAGGGAGAAAAAGAAAAATAAACCGACACGAACGGCCATTGACAGAAAACTATACGGCAAAGCCCTTTGTTTCACTCTCATCTTGCATTATCTTTGCAAGGTGAAAAACACTATGTGATTTATTGAAACAAAAAACAGATATCATATGACCGCTCTTATTTTATTTTCAGCGACTTGCAACGAAGAGAGAAAGAATCCCCTGTTAGAAGATTTCGACACTCCATATCAAACTCCCCCTTTCGACAAAATCGACATCGAGGACTACGAACCGGCTTTCGACGCAGCCATCGCGGAAGCCTCCGCAGAAGTGGAGGCGATTGCCAACTCGAAAGAAACACCGACTTTTGAAAACACGGTCGCCACTCTGGACGCCGCAGGAGAACGGTTAGGCCGAATCGCAGAGATTTTTTTCAACTTGAATTCATGCCTGACAAGCGAAGCCATGCAGGACATCGCCCAACGGGTGTCGCCCAAACTGACGGAATACGCCCATTCCATTTATATGAACGACGCACTGTTTCAGCGAGTGAAGCAAATTCGAGACTCCCACCCGGTTTTGTCCACTGAAGAGGAGCGGCTATTGGAAAGCACGTGGAAATCCTTTATCGACGGAGGAGCCAATTTACAAGGAGAGGCGAAAGAAAAGTTCAAGCAGATTTCCACGGAACTATCGAAATTAAGCCTGACGTTCGACAAAAACGAACTGGCCGAGACGAACGGCTTCGAGCTCCATCTGACCGACGAGAAAGACCTGGCCGGACTGCCCGAAGGCATCCGGGAAGCCGCCGCCTTGAAAGCAAAAGAAAAAGGCGCGGAGGGATGGATTTTCGACCTGGAATTCCCCAGTTACGCGCCTTTCATGCAATACGCCGACAACCGCCAATTGCGGGAGCAAATGTACCGGGCTTACTCCCGCCGGGGATTCCAGGCCAACGAACACAACAATGAAGCCATCGTGAAACGCATCACGGCCTTGCGCTTGGAAAAAGCCCGGCTGATGGGTTACGCCACGTATGCCGATTACGCCTTGACGAACCGCATGGCGGGCACCCCCGAAACGGTGAACCGCTTCATCGAGCAACTGCACGTCCCTTCCCACGCAGCCTCCATCCGGGACAAAGAGGAATTGGAATCGTTCGCCCGGGAACAGGGATTGGCTGACGAATTGCAACGCTGGGACTGGTCATACTATTCCAACAAGCTGAAGCAAGAGAAATACGCCATTGACGATGAAATGTTGCGCCCCTACTTCCGGTTGGAAAACGCGCAACAAGGCGTGTTCGACTTGGCTCACCGCCTGTACGGAATCACTTTCCACGAAGTAAACACCATCCCTGTTTACCATAAAGAAGTGAAAACTTTCGAGGTACACGACGAGAAAGGAGAGTTCCTCGCCATTCTCTACCTTGATTTTTTCCCGCGAAACAGCAAGACCACAGGAGCGTGGATGACGCAATTCCGAGGACAACGCTGGAGAAACGGACGCAACGTGCGCCCGCTGGTTTCGCTGGTGATGAATTTCACCCGTCCCACTGCCACCAAGCCCTCGTTGCTGACATTCAACGAGGTGACTACATTCCTGCACGAGTTCGGACACGCGCTCCACGGAATGCTCAGCCAATGCCGATACGACGGGACTTCCATGGACAGCGTTTACCGCGACTTCGTGGAACTGCCCTCGCAATTCATGGAAAACTTCGCCTTGGAAAAAGAGTGGCTCGACACATGGGCACGGCATTATCAAACAGGAGAAAAGATATCACAAGACTATATCGACAAAATCCGCCGGGCCGCCAATTTCCATAGCGGCTACGCAAGCGACCGCCAACTGAGTTTCGGCATGATTGACATGGCGTGGCATAGCATCACGGCCCCGGTGACTGAACCGTTAATCGACTTCGAACAACGAGTAATGAGCAAAACAGACGTCTTACCCGCCGTGAAAGACAGCGCCTTCTCCACTGCTTTCGGACACATCTTTGCCGGAGGATACGCCGCAGGATATTATGGCTACAAATGGGCGGAAGTGCTGGACGCCGACGCTTTCTCCTTATTCAAGGAAAAGGGCATTTTCGACCCCGCAACCGCCGCCTCTTTCAGACACAACATATTGGAACGAGGTAACGCCGAGGACCCGATGAGGCTATACAAACGCTTCCGGGGACAGGAACCCACAGTGGACGCCCTATTGGAACGCAGCGGACTAAAAGCGCCCAAAGACCACACCACCGTGGCATAATTCTACAGTCATTCCATTCAATCCACAAAAGATGTGAAAGGAACGAATTATCAAATCCATTAATAATCAACACAAAAGACAAAACAGCACGATATTTGTCGAGTTTTGCATGATATTTTCATGATAGCGGCATATACAAAATCAATTTAAGAATAAAACGACATTCAGATATGAGAAAATCTTTTGAGATACTTGCCTTGGCCGGCATAGTCCTTTTGGCCGGATGCAAAAAGGAACAACAACCGGAAAGACAAGTGGTGACCGCCGAGAAAGTAGGCGTGGAAGACGTGGAGATTTACGGGGAGTACGTGGGCAAGATACGGGCCAAAACGTTCGTTGAGGTTCGCGCCCGCGTGGAAGGCTACTTGGAGGAAATGTTGTTCGAGGAAGGAAAGCGGGTGAAGAAAAACCAGCCGCTTTTCCGTATCAACAGCGACCTGTACAAGGCCCGGGTCGACAAAGCCCAAGCCCAGTTGAAAAAAGACGAGGCGCAAGAGGCCAAATACCAACGCGACGTGGAACGCCTGAAACCGCTATACGAGCAAAACGCAGCCAGCCAGGCGGACCTGGACAACGCCATCGCCGCTTACGAAAGTTCGAAAGCCAACGTGGCCATGAGCAAGGCGGACTTGGCTCAGGCGGAACTGGAACTGAGCTACACCACGCTGCGCTCGCCCATCGACGGATACATCAGCGAGCGTTACGCCGACATCGGGACGCTCGTGGGACCCGGCTCCACCTCGCTTCTGGCCACCATTGTGGAGAGCGACGAGGTGTTCGTGGATTTCTCTCTGACAGCCTTGGACTATTTGAGGAGCCAACAACGGAACGTGACGCTGGGCGAAAAGGACGCCTCACGCTCCTGGCAACCTTATGTGACAATCACGTTGGCCGACAATTCCGTGTATTCCCAAAAAGGAATCGTGGACTTCGCGGAACCGCAAGTGGATCCGAAAACAGGAACGTTCAGCGTGCGGGCCGAAATTCCCAATCCCGACCGCAAATTGCTGCCGGGACAGTTCACCAATGTGAAACTGCTGCTGGACGTGAGGGAAAACGCCATCGTCGTGCCCTCAAAGGCCGTGAAGACAGAAAAGGGAGGCAGCTACATTTACGTGGTGCGTTCGGACAGCACGGCCGAGAAACGATTTGTGGAATTGGGACCGGAAGTCAACAACAAAGTAATCGTGGAACGAGGATTGGGTCCTTATGAAACAATCGTCGTGGAAGGCTACCACAAATTGTCCCCCGGAACTTTAGTGACTCCGATTCCTCCTACTGAGAAAAAAGAAGAAAAGAAAGAACAGGTATGAAAGCAGGATTTTTTATAGACAGGCCCATATTCTCGGCCGTACTTTCCATTCTCGTCGTCATCGTCGGATTCATCGGCTTGTTTTTGCTTCCCGTGGACCAATATCCGCAAATCACGCCGCCCGTGGTGAAGATTTCCGCCTCCTATCCCGGAGCGAGCGCGACCACGGTGTCGCAGGCTGTGGCCACTCCCATCGAGCAGGAATTAAACGGCACTCCCGGCATGTTGTACATGGAATCGAGCAGCACAAACACCGGAGGCCTGACCATCACCATCACATTCAACATCGACACGGACCCGGAATTGGCGGCAGTGGACCTGCAAAACCGGGTGAAACAAGCGGAATCCCGTCTGCCGGCGGAAGTCATCCAGAACGGCATCTCGGTGGAGCAACAATCGTCTAGCCAATTGATGACGATATGCCTCGTGTCAAGCGATCCCCGTTTCGATGAGATTTACTTGAGCAATTTCGCCACATTGAACGTGGTCGACCTGCTGAAGCGAATCCCGGGAGTGGGACGAGTGTCCAACATCGGCAGCCGATACTACGCCATGCGCATTTGGGTGCAACCGGACAAAATGGCCAATTTCGGACTGACCATCAAAGACATTCAAAACGTGTTGAAAGACCAGAACCGGGAATCGGCAGCCGGAGTGCTCGGGCAACAACCCATGAACGGGGCGGACATCACCATTCCCATCACGGCTCCCGGCCGATTGTCTTCGGCCAACGAGTTCGAACAAATCGTGGTGAGAGCCAACCCGGACGGTTCCATCATCCGCTTGCGCGACGTGGCCCGGGTTTCCCTTGAGGCCGCTTCCTACAACACGGAAAGCGGACTGGACGGAGAGAACGCCGCCGTGCTGGGGGTTTACATGCTCCCCGGGGCAAACGCCATGGAGGTGGCCGCCAACGTGAAACAAGCCATGGAGGATATCCGCAAAAATTTCCCGGAAGGAATGAGTTACAGCATTCCGTTCGACATCACGACTTACATCGCCGAATCCATCCACGAGGTGTACAAGACATTGTTCGAGGCGCTGTTTCTGGTGATTATCGTGGTATTCCTCTCGCTGCAAAGCTGGCGGGCGTCGCTTATTCCATTAATAGCCGTACCGGTGTCCTTGATCGGGACGTTTGGCTTCATGCTCATGTTTGGATTCTCGCTAAACATGCTAACCCTGTTGGGACTGGTCCTGGCCATCGGCATTGTGGTGGACGATGCCATAGTGGTCGTCGAAGGCGTGGAAAGAATCATGGAGCGGGAGAAACTATCGCCGAGAGAAGCCACAGGCAAAGCGATGAAGGAATTGACAGGAGCGTTGATAGCGACCTCGTTGGTATTGGCCGCCGTTTTTGTTCCCGTAAGCTTCTTGCCCGGAATCACAGGCATGCTCTACCGCCAGTTCGCCATAACCATCGTGGTGTCCGTTCTGATTTCCACCATGGTGGCCTTGACATTAAGCCCGGCCATGTGCGCCATTCTGCTGCGCCCGACTCATGGGAGAAAGAACATCGTTTTCCGCAGAATCAATTATTGGCTGCACATAGGCAACAACAAATATGTCGACCTGATCCGCCGTGCCGTAGGGAACCCTCGGAGAGTCTTGGCAGGATTTGGCATGATTATCGTCTTCATTTTTGTGCTCAACCGGGTGGTCCCCAGCTCTTTCCTTCCGGCGGAGGACCAAGGCTATTTCAAAGTGGAACTTGCCTTGCCGGACGGCGCGTCACTGGAACGCACCCGAGAAGTGACGACCCGGGCCATCGAATACTTAAAACAGCATCCGGCTGTCGCCCACGTGCAAAATGTGACCGGAAGCAGTTCCAGAATCGGAACCGCCCAATCCCGGGCTGAATTGACCGTAATTCTGAAATCTTGGGAAGAACGGAAAGGGAACGACATGTCGTTGGAAAAGACGATGAACGACGCACGGGCCGAATTCTTCAAATATCCGGAAGCGCAAGTCTTCCTGTCCACGCCTCCCGTCATCCCCGGCCTGGGAACATCCGGAGGATTCGAGTTGCAACTGGAAGCCCGCAACGGAGCCTCGTTCGAGGAATTGACGGCGGCCACTGACACATTGCTAAAATATGCGGCGCAAGAAAAAAGCCTCACCGGCGTGTCATCCTCGCTCCAAGCCGAGATTCCCCAATTGTATTTCGACGTGGACCGGGACAAAGCGCAATTCTTGGGCATTCCGCTGGCGGACATATTCTCCACGATGAAAGCCTACACCGGATCGGTATACGTGAACGACTTCAACATGTTCAACCGTGTTTACAAAGTGTACGTGCAGGCGGAAGCGCCTTACCGGACGCACAAGGACGACCTAAACCTTTTCTTCGTGAAAACATCCGAGGGCAACATGGTGCCTCTGACCGCGTTAGGCACCGCAAACTACACAACCGGACCGGGAAGCATCAAACGGTTTAACATGTTCACCACTTCCGTCATACAAGGCGAAGCCGCGCCCGGATACAGCTCGGGAGAAGCGATGAGAGCCATCGAGAAACTCGCACAAGAGCATTTGCCTGAAAATATCGGCATCGAATGGAGCGGTTTGTCTTATCAAGAAAAACAAGCCGAAGGCCAGACGGGATTCATTCTCGTGCTCGTGTTCACCTTTGTCTTTCTCTTTTTGGCAGCGTTATACGAAAGCTGGCTGGTGCCGATTTCCGTGCTGCTCTCCTTGCCGGTAGCCGCATTCGGAGCTTATCTCGGCATTTGGAGTTTCGGATTGGAGAACGATGTCTACTTCCAAATCGGGCTGGTCACTCTTATCGGACTGGCTGCCAAGAATGCCATTCTGATTGTTGAGTTCGCCAAGATTGAAGTTGACCGCGGCGTCAATGCCGTACAAGCCGCAGTGACGGCCGCAAGAGCCCGTTTCCGTCCTATTCTGATGACCTCCTTGGCGTTCGTGTTGGGCATGCTGCCCATGGTCATGGCCACAGGACCGGGTTCCGCCAGCCGTCACTCCATTGGGACGGGTATCTTCTTCGGAATGATAGTGGCCATTTTGATTGGCATTATCCTTGTTCCCTTCTTTTTTGTGTTGATTTATAAATTGAAAAAATAAGACCGACTACCATGAAACGACACTCCATAATATGGCCCGCCATCTTCGCCGTCTTCCTATTTAACGCTTGTAAATTGGGAAAGGAGTACACCCGTCCGGAACTCGACCTCCCGACCACGATTGACGGGAAAACGACAGATTCCCTGAACGTGGCGGCCATCCAATGGTGGGACATCTACACGGACACCGTGTTGCAGAATCTCATTCAAAAAACACTGACGCACAACAAAGACTTGTTGATGGCCGCCGCCCGGGTAAAGGAAAGCGCCTTGGCCAGACGCATCACAAAAGCGGACTTTTATCCCAAAATCAACTTGGAGACCAACGCAGAACGGGAATACGACGAATCGCCCGATAATTCGTTTGAAGGGAAAGTCGCTTCCGTGTCGTGGGAGGTGGACTTGTGGGGAAAACTGCGCTGGGCCAATCAAGAAAGCATTGCCGAGTACCTGCAGACCGTCGAGGGAAAACGGGCTTTGCAAATGAGCCTTGTGGCACAAGTAGCCCGTTCCTACTTTGAACTGCTGGCCTTGGACATGGAGCTAAGCATCGTAAAACAAACTTACGATGCCCGGAAAGAAAGCGTCCGGCTGGCGAAACTGCGTTTTGAGGGAAGGCTCACTTCAGAGATTCCCTACCGACAAGCGGAAGTGGAATTGGCCAAAACGGCCACGCTCCTTCCAAATCTGGAACAAGCCATCAAACTAAAGGAAAATGAAATATCCTTGCTCACCGGCCAATACCCGGGAGACATTCCCCGCGGCGAGAACATCAACCTGCAAGCCCTCCCGAACAATCTGCCCGTCGGGCTGCCCTCCTCCCTGCTCGAACGCCGTCCGGACATCCGGGAAGCGGAATACCGCTTACGGGCCGCCAACGCCCGGGTGGGAATTGCTTACACAAGCATGTTCCCCGCCCTCACGCTCACGGGAAGGTACGGCCTGGAAAGCTCCCAACTGAAAGATTTTCTCTCGACCCCTTATTTTTATGTGAGTGGCAAAATATTAGGTCCGATTTTTCAAATGGGCAAAGTGCGCGCCCGTCACAAAGCCGCACAAGCCGCCTATGAGCAGGAAGTTTACAACTATCAAAAGAACGTGCTCACGGCTTTCAAGGAAGTGGACGACGCCATCACTTCCCTTGCCAAAAGCAAAGAAACCAGGGAAAGCCGCTATCATCTGGAAAAATCAGCCCAGTCTTACATGAAATTAACCAACCTTCAGTACATTGCCGGGGCCATCAGTTATTTGGACGTGCTCGACGCTCAACGTTCCTATTTCGAGGCGCGCACCAGCTATAACAATGCTGTCCGGGACGAGATTCTCGCCACCATCGACCTCTACATGGCACTGGGAGGGGGTTGGTCGTCCGAAGAATAAGACAAAAAAAGGCGGAGGTTTCAGCCCTCCGCCTTTTTCTTGCTCAATCCGCCGTCTCACTCGCCAAGAGTGGCTACCATAACGGCCTTGATAGTATGCATACGGTTCTCGGCCTCGTCAAACACAATAGAAGCCGCCGACTCGAACACCTCTTCCGTCACTTCCAATCCGTCCATGCCGAATTTCTCGTACACGTCACGTCCCACTTGTGTTTCGAGATTATGGTATGCCGGCAAACAGTGCATGAACTTACAGTTCTTGTTTCCGGTCAACTCCATTGTCCGCTTGTTCACTTGGTACGGAGTCAACAATTTAATACGCTCCGCCCACACTTCTGCCGGCTCTCCCATGGACACCCAAACATCAGTGTAAAGGAAGTCGCACCCTTTCACGCCTTCTTCCACATTGTCCGTGATGGTCACTTTCGCACCCGTCTCGGCGGCAATAGCCTGACAAGTAGCCACGAGGTCCGCAGCCGGTTGCAATTCCTTCGGAGCAACGATACGGACGTCCATTCCCATTTTCGCCCCGCCGACCATCAAAGAATTTCCCATATTGAAACGGGCGTCGCCAAGGTAAGCATAGGAAACTTGGCTCAACGGCTTGTCCACGTGCTCGCTCATCGTGAGGAAATCCGCCAAAATCTGCGTCGGGTGGAATTCGTTAGTCAAACCGTTCCACACGGGCACTCCGGCGTACTTGCCCAATTCCTCCACTGTGGCTTGAGCAAAACCGCGATACTCGATACCATCAAACATACGTCCCAATACCCGGGCCGTGTCTGCCATGGATTCTTTCACTCCGATTTGAGAGCCGGACGGGCCAAGGTAAGTCACATGAGCGCCTTGGTCATGGGCAGCGACCTCAAACGCGCAACGCGTGCGAGTGGAAGTTTTCTCAAATATCAAGGCGATATTCTTACCTTTCAACCGAGGCTGCTCGGTCCCGGCATATTTGGCTTTTTTCAAATCGGCAGCCAAATCCAACATATACTTAATCTCCTTCGGAGTGAAGTCCAACAACTTCAAAAAATTTCTGTTTCTTAAATTAAAAGCCATAACTCGTTTATTTTTAAGTTTATTGTTTATTCCACATGAATGGTTCAAAATTAATACTCGCAGACGAAAATCAAAACGCTCCAAAGAAATTTTTCATTCCCTCAAGCCATTCAACGGCGATCGTCCTCGTAATGCATGGTTATTTTCGAGCCATATTTCTTGTCTGCCAACTTTGTAGCCTCGGTAATCACCGCTTTGTCGCCACCATTCTTCACAAACCGGAGACAAGCCCGAATCTTGGGCGCCATGCTGCCTTCCGCAAAAACACCCTCGGCCAAATACTTCTCCGTGTCGGCATAATCCAAGAACTCAAGAATCTGCTGGGTCGGTTTCTTGTAATCCTTATAAATATAAGGCACATCCGTAAGGATATAAAATTCATCGGCCTTGACGCGGGTGCCGACCATGGAAGAGGCAAGATCCTTGTCGATAACCCCCTCAAGCGGTTGAATGTCGCCTTGCTCGTCGATATAAACCGGAATTCCTCCCCCGCCGGTCGTAATCACGATATTCCCTTCCCGCGCAAGACGCTCGATCAATTCCGCATTCATAAAATCCTTCGGGTCCGGAGAGGGGACAACGCGTCTCCATCCTCCTTCTTTCTTAATCTCTTCCTTAAAAATCCACCCTTTCTCGGCCGCCAACTTGTCGGCTTCCTCTTTCGTGTAAATTTTCCCGACCCGCTTCGTGGGATTCTGAAGAGCCGGATCGTTCTTGTCCACAATGACCTGCGACACCATGGAAATCACATTCCGCTTCAAACCGTGCTCTTTCAAAATATTACGCAGATTACGTTCTATCAAATACCCGATTTGTCCTTGAGTGTAAGCCACACACACATCCAACGGCATGTGGGCGTTGCCATACATAGCCCCACCCGCCTCGTTATCCATTAACACATTCCCCACCTGCGGGCCGTTCCCGTGGGAGATTATCAGGTTATATCCTTCCTTTAGCAAAAAAACGATATTTTCTAAAGTATCAACGGTATTCGCGTTTTGCTCCTCAATCGTTCCTTTTTGATTGCCCCGGAGAAGAGCGTTACCGCCCAATGCTATCACTGCAAGTTTCTTTTCCATTATCTGTCGATTTCTTTTCGTTTTTAATTCAACAATTCTGAACACAAAACTAATCAATTCTCATTTACAAAAAACAGAGTATTCCAATTTTTACCCACACACAATACACTGACTTTCAATGTGTCGAATAAACATTCTGAGCGATTATATAAATATGCAGCGCGAAAAGCCAAAAATCCGCCTCTGAAAAAAATCTTTGGACATTCTTTCTCCAACGACTCTTTTTTCATACATTTGTGCGATGCAAAACAAAAGAAATTCCATAGGGCACAACGTATTCCGACGATTCGCGAACAAGTACACGCTGGTAGGCGCCATCTTTGCGATATGGGTGGTCTTATTCGACAAATACAGCGTGCTCGAACAATTTGAACTCCGTTCCAAAATCAACGACCTCAAGCAAGAAAAAAGACTCTACCAAGAGAAAATCGAAGAGAACAAACGGAAACAGGAGGAATTGACCGGCGACCGGGACAAATTAGAAAAATTCGCCCGCGAGGAATACCTCATGAAACGTGAAAACGAAGACATTTTCATCATCATAAACGAATAAAGCATTGGGACGAATCTTAGCCATCGACTACGGAAGAAAAAGAATTGGCATTGCCGTGACAGACCCTTGTCAAATCATAGCGAACAGCCTGACGACCGTGGGGCCTCATGAAATCATGCGTTTCCTGTCTGAATATTTTTCCCGGGAAAAAGTGGACCGCGTCGTGGTGGGCTATCCCAAACAATTGGACAACACCGACTCCGAAAACATGAAATACATCAAACCGTTTTTGTCAGGATTCCGCAAAAGATTCCCCGACATGCCGGTCGAAATGTACGACGAGCGTTTCTCGTCCGTGTTGGCCCACAAAGCATTGATTGACGGAGGAGCCAAAAAGAAACAGCGGCAAAACAAAGCGATCGTCGACGCAATCAGCGCCACGATTATTCTGCAATCATACATGGAATTCAGACGCAATCAATCCCACGGCACACAAATTTTCGATTCCCTGTGAAAAATTGGCCGGACTTGCAAAATAATTCGTACTTTTGCGACAAACATTAAAAAAACTATGCTGTTACCTATTTATATTTATGGACACCCCATCTTGCGGAAAGTTTCCGAAGACATTACGGCGGACTATGAAGGATTGGGGAAACTGATTGACGACATGTTTCAAACCATGTACGAGTCAGACGGAGTGGGATTAGCCGCGCCACAAATAGGCAAAAACATCCGCCTATTCGTAATAGACGGCTCCGCTTTTTCCGACATCGACCCGGCCTGCAAAGGGTTCAAAAAGGCATTCATCAACGCCCACATCCTTGAACGTTCCGGCGACGACGTCTCTTTCAACGAAGGCTGTCTCAGCATTCCCGGCATTCACGAGGACGTGGTGCGAAAAGACAGAATCAAAATCACCTACCGGGACGAAAACTGGGTGGAGCACACGGAAGTTTTCGAAGGCACACAGGCCCGCATCGTCCAGCACGAGTACGACCATTTGGACGGCGTCATGTTCACCGACCATCTCGCCCCATTGAAGAAAAGCCTTCTCAAACGGAAACTGAATCACATCAGCGCGGGGAAATTCAACATTGACTACAGGTTTGTTCTCCCGAAATAAATCCCACACGCTGGGGGGGAACATACGCTGTTGTCTGCAAACAATAAACAATGGCGTATGTTCTCACGTTTTTTACACAAACACCCTTTCCTCATTTTCCTGGTTCCCTTGGCCATTGGCATCATGGGAGGAGAAATCGTCCCCGAGACATGGTTCCGGGCAGGCTGTTATTTTATCGTTTCCATAGCCGTAATCCTTGCGGCTTGCTATCGCTTGCCCGCCAAACACTCGTGGATTTTTGCCTGCCTGCTGACGCTGTTTCTTGCCGGAAGCGGAGCGGTGCTGAGCCACCAGCCGCAGCCGGACCTGCCGCCACAAGGCGAACTCATCACTCTGAAAGGCCGTTGCGCGAAAGTATTCGCATACCCAGACAAATACGCCATTCAAAGCGGCAACACGAGCATATTGTTGCAAACACCGGACAGCACCTCCCTCTCCCCCGGCGATTCCGTCATGTTCCAGGCGTGGGTGTTTCCTTTGGCCGAAAAACAGCATTTTCACGATTTCGATTACGACAAATACCTGTTTCACAAAAAAATCCAAGCCAAAGCCTATCCCCGGTCCGAAATTCAGGTCATCGGCCACTCCGCCGACGTCCACTCGACATGCCACGCTTTGCGGCAAAAACTGGTGGAAAAGCTACACCGCGTGTTGCCCGACTCCCTCACACGCTCCATGGTCGAGGCCCTATGCCTCGGCTATCTCGCCGACATTCATCCCCGGACGGAAGAATTGTTTCAAACGACCGGCACCATCCACATACTCTCCGTATCGGGCCTGCACATGGGAATCATATACGCATTCTTCTCCGTCCTGTTCAAAATGGCGGGAATCCGCTCCCCAAAATACCGACTGCTGCTCATCCCCGTGCTGTGGTTCTTCACCTGTTTGTCGGGCATGTCGTCTCCCGCCTGCCGGGCCGCGATCATACTGAGCATGCTCCTCATCGGCCAGGCTTTCCACAAAGATTACATCCCCTTGAACATCGTGGCGGCCTCCGCCTTTTTCTCATTGCTCGTCAACCCCCACTTGCTCTACTCCGTCAGTTTCCAAATGTCGTATGCCGCTTACACGGGCATTGTCGTGCTGTTTCCCCTGTTGCGCCGCCAAGGACAAAAACTTCCCCTACCCTTAAAATGGTGTTACGACATGATATGCCTCAGCTTTGCCGCTCAAATCCTCATCGTCCCGTTGACCGCCTACTATTTTCACACGATTAACGTCAACAGCGTCCTCATCAACCTCGTGGCCATTCCCCTCTCCACTTGGCTGCTTTACGCCGGAATCATTCTCCTGTCGCTTCCCGTCTCCATTGGCGCGCTCATCGCCCCGGCCGTGACATTCATGAACAAAAGCCTGTTCTTCAGCTTGGAACAATTCCAAGAATATGCCTGCAATCTCACCCAGATCTACCCGACAGGACTGCACGTCATCCTAGTTTACCTCCTGCTGGCCCTAAGTCTCCTCTACCTCCGCCACCGCAAGACACCGACTTTGCGATGGCTTTGCGGCACGCTCCTCCTTCTGGTCGTCTTCCATTCCGCATGGAGCCACCACCGTTCCCATCGGCAGGAAATCATTATTTTCCACCACTACGGCCGTTCCACCATACTCCTCAACTACCACGGCTTCTACTCGTTCTTAAAATACACGGGGACAGACACCATCGTTCCCCACTATGTCCTTGCGAACGGCTTGGTCCCAATCCCCCGAAGCGCGGGATTCACAAATTCCGACATCCGCTTTGCCTCAAACCGACTGCTCACCAAACAAGACACGTTGCAAATCATCGACCGCGACCATCCGGCCTCCGACTTGTCAGGCTGTCTGATTGTGACCGACAACATCTTTCCTCCTGCGCAAAAACATACCGCCATGCCCCGCCATGTCATCTTGGACAACAGCAATTCCCGCCGCTGCCAAAAAGAATGGCTGCGTTTTTGCACGCGACACGCCATCCCCCTCTCCACGACAGAAACCTCCGGATCCATCCGCGTCCCTCTATAAAAAAACATTAAACCGCCCACTTTTTCCTTGCCCGAAGCACCCATTTGTCATTTACGACACTATCTTTATCGCCCCAAAAAAACGACACATGAAAAAAGTCATCATCATGGGCGCCACTTCAGGCTTAGGCAAAGAAATCGCCAAATTCTACATCTCGAAAGGCTGCGTCGTCGGCATCGCGGGCCGAAGAACCGAACTCTTAAAATCGCTGCAGTCCCTGTGCCCGGACCGGGTCCACATACAACCCGTGGACGTCACCTCCGCCGACGCGCCCGCCGCACTGGAAAAACTCGTGCGGGCCTGCGGAGGAATGGACCTCTACGTGCACTCTTCCGGCATCGGATTCAACAACCCACAACTGACCCTTGATGCGGAGACACAAACCGTCACGACCAACGCCGTCGGATTCACCCAAATGATAGACACCGCCTTCAACTATTTCGCCCGGCAAGGCCACGGCCACATCGCCGCCATCACCTCCATCGCCGGCACCCAAGGACTGGGAGCGGCCCCCGCCTACTCCGCCACAAAAAAATACCAAAGCACCTACCTCACGGCCTTGGCCCAATTGGCCCGCGTCCGCCGCCGCAGCGTCCGAATAACCGACATCCGTCCGGGATTCGTGCGCACGGCCCTCATCGAAGGCGGCCGGTACCCACTGCAAATGAACGTGGAATACGCCGCCCGCCGCGCATGCCGGGCCATCGAGCGCCGCCGAAGGATTGCCGTCGTCGACTGGCGGTACGCGATTCTGGTGGCCTGTTGGCGGTTGATACCCCGTTGCTTGTGGGAACGCATCCCCGTCTACGGCAAATGACACCCCACCGCGGCGAAACGGAAAATTTTCCCCGATAAGTTATGCCATTCTGATTATAATGACTTACTTTGCCCTCTCAAACAAGACTTGAAAAAAAAATGAACATCGTTATCGCTGGAGCAGGTGAGGTTGGCACCCATCTGGCCAAAATGCTTAGCAAGCAAGAACACAACATCATGCTGATTGACCAGGACGAAGAAAAAATCGAACTCCTGGAAGACCAACTGGACATCATGTCCATCGTGGGCTCATGCACCTCCATCGGCGCCCTGCGCGACGCAGGAGTGCCCGGATGCGACCTCTACATCGCCGTCAACCACTTGGAAGACCAAAACATCAACTCCGCCATACTCGCCAAAAAACTAGGAGCGAAACAAACCATCTGCCGGGTGAACAACAGCGAGTACCTGGAAAACGAAAACGCGGAATACCTGCGAATGATCGGCATCGACTCCCTCATCTACCCCGAACGGCTGGCGGCGGAAGAAATCGTCAACGCCCTCAAGCAAAGCGGCACGCGCCAGCTGCACGAATTCTCGGACGGACGACTGCAACTGCTCGGCATCAAACTTTGGGAAAACGCCCCCATACTCAACCTCACCCTCGCCCAAATGGCCGAACGCTACGGGGCCGAACACTTCCGGGTGGCGGCCATCAAACGCTCCGACCACACAATCATCCCGCGGGGAAACGACTCGTTCCGCTACGGCGACCTCGTCTTCTTCGTCGTGAAACCATTCTACGTCTCCAACCTCTTTTCCCTCTGCGGAAAAGCCCAGCACGAAATAAAAAACATCGTCATCGTGGGAGGCTCGCGCATCGGCTGCAAGGCCGCCTCCCTCCTCGAAAAAAACTACAACGTCAAAATCATCGAGCAAGACAGGGAAAAATGCTTCCTCCTCGCCGACAAGCTCAAATCCACCCTCGTCATCAACGGCGACGGCAGAGACCTGGCACTCCTCCGCGAGGAAGGAATAAAAAACACCGACGCCTTCATCAGCGTCACCCACTCCTCCGAGACGAACATCCTCTCCTGCCTCCTCGCCAAAAAACTGGGCGTGAAAAAAAACGTGGCCGAAGTGGAAAACATCGACTACATCGACCTCGCCGAGAACATCGGCATCGGCACGCTCGTCAACACCAAGCTCATCGCCGCCTCCCACATCTACCGCTACACCATGAACGTGGACGTGAAACACTTGAAATTCCTCACCTTCTCCGAGGCCGAAGTCTTCGAGATGGTGGCCGAGGAAGGCTCCAAAATCACACGCAAGACACTGGCGGACATGCGATTCCCTGAAAACGCCACGGTCGGAGGCGTCACCCGCAACGGCGACGCCATCATCGCCACCGGGCAAGTGCAAATCCAAGCGGGCGACAACGTCGTCATCTTCGCCCTCCCCTCCGCGGTCAAAAAAGTCATCAAATTATTCCAAAAGTAATGATCAACTTTCGCTACATCATCAACATACTGGGCCGATTGCTCATGGTAGAAGGCGCGGGCCTGGCCCTTTGCATCGTCATCGCCCTCCTATACGGGGAAAACGACCTCTTGGCCTTCGTCTACTCCTCCCTGATCACACTGGGGGTAGGAGCGCTCATGACCTTCTCCGTCAAAGTGAAAGACCGGGTGCTGGTCAAAAAGGACGGCTACTTCATCGTCACCTGCATCTGGATACTCCTCTCCCTCTTCGGAAGCCTGCCCTTCCTCATCGGCGGCACCATCCCCTCCTTCGCGGACGCCATATTCGAGACCGTGTCGGGATTCACCACCACCGGGGCCTCCATCCTCAACGAGGTCGAGGCGCTCCCCCACGCCTCCCTGTTCTGGCGGGCCCTGACCCACTGGCTGGGCGGACTCGGAATCATCGTCCTCCTCATCGCCATCCTCCCCGGACTCGGCATCGAGGGCAAAGACCTCTACGTCGCCGAAGTCCCCGGCCCCACCCACGACAAAATAACCCCCACCTTCCGCTCCATGGCGCGCAACATGTGGGTGCTCTACATCGCCCTCACCGCCGGCCTCGTCCTCCTGCTCTCGCTCGGAGGCATGAGCCTCTTCGACTCTGTCTGCCACGCCTTCGCCACCATGGCCACGGGAGGATTCTCCACCAAGACCGCCGGCCTCGCCTACTGGGACTCCGCCTACATCCAATACGTCATCACCATATTCATGTTCGTCGCGGGAATCAACTTCAGCCTCCTGCACTTCGCCCTGCGCGGAAAAATCAAAAAACTGTTCCGTGACGAGGAATTCCGCTGGTACGCCGCCATCACCCTCGTCTCCGCCGCCATCATCGCCGTCTCCCTCTACTTCCAGCAAGGCATGGACGCGGAAGAAAGCGTCCGGGAGTCCCTCTTCCAAGTCGTCACCCTGCTCACCACCACCGGCTTCGTCTCCGCCGACTACCTGCAATGGCCGCCCGTTGTGTGCATCATCCTTTTCCTGCTCCTCTTCCTCGGCGCGTCGGCCGGCTCCACCGCGGGAGGCATCAAATGCGTGCGCATCTGCCTCCTGTTCAAGAACATCTACAACGAAATGAAACGCATCCTCCATCCCAACGGAGTCATCAACGTGAAATACAACGGGAAAAGCGTCCATCCCGCCGTGCTCAGCCGCGTCATGGTCTTCTTCATCCTCTACATCCTCCTCTTCGGTGTCGGCAGCGTCGTCATGTCGCTGTTCACCAACGACCTCGCCACGGCCTGTAGCGCCACCATCACCTGCCTCAGCAACGTCGGCCCGGGATTCGGCGACGTCGGCCCGATGAGCAACTTCTCCCACCTCAACGACTTCGCCAAACTCTTCCTCTCGGCGCTCATGCTCCTGGGCCGTCTGGAAGTCTTCACCATGCTCGTCCTTTTCAGCCGGGCCTTCTGGAAGAAATAACCTTCCGGCGAAAGCCCGCGCGTTACCCGCCGCCCTGCGAAACGGCAACGACTCATGGCCGTCCCGCAGGGCGGCGGCGCGTTTCCATGCGCGCTTTTCCCGTGCCCAGACGGCGCACAGGAGGCCCTTCGGTGGCTCTTACACGGCAGTCAACGCTTGATCAGCTCTTGGTTTGCTCTTGGTTAGCGCTTGGTTAAACAGGTTTTCAACAATCGTTCGACAGTCGACGGACATTCTTTGACAGCCGACAAAGAGCCGTCAGTGCGCCGTCTGTCTCCTGTCAAGCCTCGTCGCGGCACGCGGGTCCCCCGGCAGTGAGCGAAGGAAATCACTCGCCGGAAACACCGTTGGTTTTTATAAAGAATCAACGACTGAGGGGAAAATATTCTTCCTTCGAAGAGGAGACGACTCCCCCGCGCGAGGCAAGGCCGGCATTGGCGCGGACCTCGGCAGAGGAGTCTGGAAAATCATGAGACACTCGTCACGTTGGAAGGAGGCAAGGATTGAACGCCCGCATCCGTCAAAACACGAGCCCCCCGTCCGCCCGTCAACTCGTCCGGTGGCAGAAAACGGGCGGACGGACAGGAGGCAACCGCAGGAAGCCGCGCCGGTCAGTCGAAAGCGAAACCGCAGGCCTCGGCCTTTGCCCGCATCATCCGGTACTTTTGCAGGACCACGGGGTAGGACGCGTACATTTGCTCCACCTCCGCGGGGGTGTGGCGAAAGAGCAGCTCGGCGTACGACATGACATCCAGCATGGGCGTGGGCGTGTACCACTCCTCCTCCGGCAAGTCGCTCTCCTCCAAGGGGCGGAGAAAGCCCAACGCGTTCAGGCTCAACTCCAGATCCGTGCCGTAGCAGGCGTTCGACACCGATTGCCCGCCCCACGTCCCCGTGGTGGAGTAAACGTCGGTATAGGGGTCGGGGTTCAAGGCGCGCGACACGGCGTAGAATTCCGTGTTCAGCCATCCCGACTCCGCCGACACCAGTTCCCCGTAGAACAAACCGCCCAACAGGCGCACGTCCAGCTCCCGCCGCCCGGCGTCCGGCAGCTCCCCGAAACCGGGAATCGCCTTGACGAGCAAGGCGCAAAAGCCGCGGTAGAAATCGGGCTCGGCATACTCGGCGCACGCCATGTCCCCCACGAAGAGCACCGGCACGCTCCGCATGGCGGCGGGCACCCTGCCGAACACCTCCTCCCGCGCGTAGGCGAGCGCGGGCAGCAACACGTCCTTGTCGTCCAAAAGGGTGAAACCGCCCTCCGGTTTGGGGCTGCCGGGAGCGTAGAACACTTGCAGCACCTCGTAGTGACGGTAATCGTTGCCCCACCGGTCCTGCCGAATCATGGAGCCCACCGTGTCGTTGTAGTAAACGCTGACGCCGTATTGGTCATAAATGAGGAAACGCTCGTGGTCGACGGGGTCGCCGGGATTGTCCTCTATCACGTACCAGTCCCTGTCCAAGTCCGAGACTCCGGGATTCCCCTCCTCGTCCCCGCAAGCGGCGAGGAGCGACAACGCGAGCAACGTCATAACATATCTTTTCATAATCAATGGTTTTAAAGTTAATACCGGGTCATCTCACGGTCGGGGCGGGCGGCGTTCTGCGCCAGCGAGCCGTGGTTGATGACAATCTCGTCCTCGGGAATCGGGAACACGTAGGCGGCCCGGTCCTCGGCGTAGGGGCGCAGCACGTATTCCCCGACGGCGGCGTACTCACCGCCGGCCTGGAACTCGTAGGCCACGTGGCGGATTTCCTTCGAGAAGGGGTAGCGGCTGTTGACGGCGTACCGCCGCAGGTCGAACCAGCGGTGTCCCTCGAAACAAAGCTCCCGCCGCCGCTCGTCGCGGACAAAGTTCACCAGCTCCTCGCCGGAGGCCGCGATGTCGGGCGCCTGTCCCGCCGGGAAACGCCGCGCCCTCAATTCTTGCAGGGTGGCTTTCGCCCCGGCCTCGTCGCCCGCGATGGCCTGCGCCTCCGCCTTGTTCAGGTAAGCCTCGGCATGGCGCATGAGCATGTAGTCGGAAATAATCGCCGTCTCACTGCGGGATTTCAAACACCGCCATTTGCTTTTGTCAAAATGGGGCGCAAGGAAAAACACGTCCCGCCGCAAGTCCCGGCTGTCATAGGTCCGCATCAAATCGGGCGAGGATGTGTAGGCGTTCGCCCGCGGGCTGTTCCTCGACGTGGTCACGTAGTCGTCCGTGTGAATCATGCCCATGATGTAGCCGCCCTGGGTGAACACCGTCTCGGGCGAGTCCTCCCGGGTGAAGCTCGTTCCGTCCTCCCAACCGTTGAGGTCGAGCAGGGAGAAGCGTCCCGCCCCTATCACCGAGTCGGCGTGGGCAATCGCCCCCTCGTAATCCTCGCTGTACAGGGCCACCCGGCTCAACAGCAGGTGGGCCGCCTCGGCGCTCGCCCGCACGGGGCGTTCCGGAGCCCGCCCCCGCAGGCAGACGGCGGCCCGCTCCAAATCCTCCCGGATTTGGCGGTAGACCTCCGCCACGGAAGCCCGGGCGAAGCCGTTGTCCTCCACGTCGGGCGAGAGCTTCAGGGGCACGCCCGGCTCCTCCTCCGCCGTCGCCGCGGCATAGGGCTGGGCGTAGAGGTTCACCAGCCAGAAATAGTAAAAGGCGCGCATGAAGCGGGCCTCTCCCTCCACGCGGAGAGCCTCCTCCGGCTCGTCCGCCCCCATGTCGCCCAACTGCTCGAGGATGGAGTTGACGACGGCTATCCGCCGGTAGGTGGAGGGCCAGTTATAGTCGGTCATCGGCAGCCCGTCCTTGTCGAGGAAAGGCACCGCCTGCCAGCGGTGGGCGGCGAGCGTGTTGCGCCTCACCCAGTTGCGGGTGGCGTCGCTCTCCTCCCCGGCGGCGAACTCCTCAGCGTCGTCGTCCAGGAGGTGAATCCAGGGGAAATAGCGGTCCGTCTGCCTTATCAGATTCACCAGCGTGCTGGCACTGCTCGTGGTGTAGGGGAATCCCGTCGTGGAGATATAGACCTCTCCCACCAGCAGCTCGTCCAAGTCCGAGAGGTCCGTCACGTAAAACAGGTTCTGGGATTTCTCCTCGAAGAAGCCGCCGCATCCGCCGCACAATCCGCATCCCAGCAACAGCCACAATATGTAAACATGTCTCATTTTCATCGTCATGCGTTTTACAAGGTTATGTTCAAAGTCAAAGAATAGGAGGGCCTCAGGGAGAGGTTTATCGTGGGCGAGTTCCCGGACTGCGTGGTCACGTCCTGCCCTCTCAGCTTTTTATTGGCCACCGTGAACAGATTGGTGCCGGAGAGGCTCACGTAAGCGGAGGAAAGCCCCAGCCGCCGGCATATCGCGTCGTCCACGTTGTAGCGCAGCGAGAGGGACTGCAATTTCAAGTAGTCGCCGTTCACCACCCGGATGTCGGAATAGTCGTAGAGGGTGTAATAGTCGTAACTGGCAAAGCGGTAATCCTTGCCCAGCCACCACACGTTCTCCGCCGTCTCGTCTGGCTCCAGCCCCGGAATGTTCGTGTGTTCCTCGTCGCCGGGCTTGCGCCAGCGGTCCACGAACTCCCGCCGGACGTTCATGCCCGGATAGGGCGTCACGTTCGACTCGTCGCACAGCCGCAGCAGCCGGACCTTGTTGCCGAAACTGAACGTGAGGTTGAACGACAATCCGAACTGGCGGAACCCCACGTAATTGGCCAATCCTCCTTGGAACACCGGCACCCGGGTCCCCGAGCGTTCCATGACGGTCAGAATCACCTCCTCGTTCGACATGGTGGAGTAAAGGGCGTCCAGCTCCTCCTCCCGGTCCGGCTCGGCCCCGTGGAACAGCGGGCGGCCGTCCTCGTGGCTCAGTCCCTTGAAACGGTAGGAGTAGATGGTGTTCAGCGGCTCCCCGGCGATTTCCGCCGTGCCCGCAAGGAAGTCGGAATACGTCACCTCGTTGCGCAACGCCCTGCCGTCGCCCGCGTCGCTTTTCGTTTTCACGGAATTCTTCACCTGTCCGAACTGCGGGTTGATTCGCCACGACCATCCCCGCTTGCCCCCGGGAGCGGTGAGCTGCCGGATGGGCATGAGGCTCAGCGACACCTCCACGCCGGAGTTCACCAAACGCCCCTTGTTCACGGTGTAGGTCTCAATGCCGTTGACGGCCGACACGTCCTTGCGCAGGAAGGCGTCGCGGGTGTTCTTGTAATAGTAGCTCACTGTCCCCGTCACCCGGTTGCGCAGCACGGAAAAGTTCAATTCCGCGTTGTACGACGAGGTCACCTCCCATTTCAAGTCGGGATTCGGGAAACTCTCCACTTTGGAGGCGAACTGCCCGTAGACGGAGTTGTACTCGTCCTTCGATATCACGAGGCGGCTGGGCTGGTCGTTGAGCATGTTCCCCTGCGAGCCGTAGGAGAGTTTCAACGCCAGCTCGTTCACGTAGTCGCTCTCCGGCCAGAAGTCGCGGGCGATGTTCCAGCGTCCCGACACCGACCAGATGGGCAGCAGTTTCTCGCGGCTCCGGCTGCCGAACTGGTTCGATATGTCCGCCCGGGCGTTGAAGTTGAAGATGTAGCGGTCGTCGTAGCTGTACGTGGCCGTGAAATAGGCAGAGCCCAGATTGGTCAACTCTTCTTTGACGGAGGGCAGGTTGCCCAACAGCCATGTCCGGTACTCCTCATACTCGGCGGACACCAACTGGTCCTCCGTTATCTCGGCGAAGATTTTGCCCCGGTCCGGGAAATATCCCCTCTTGGTCTCCTCCTCCGTCACGTATTCCGACGACGAAAGCTCGCCTCCCAACGCGGCATATACGGCGTGCTCGGAATTCGCGCCGAACTCCTGACTATAGTTGAACTGCAAACGGGCCGTCCACGAGCTGCGCCGCGTGTCCAAGGTCGAGATTTCCCCGCCCAACGGGCACGTGTGCTCATACTCCCGCAAAACGGTCACGGTGTACGAGTCCTCCTCGTACACCGTCTCCCGGTGCAGATTCCCCATCGTGTACGAGGCCGTGCCCTCCACGTTCAGATAGTCCCACAGGCGGTACTTCACGTTGCCGGTCACGGTCACGGCGTAATCCTTGCTCCGCTGGCCCGTGGTGGCCATCTCGTGCTCCATGTTGAACAGGAAAGCGGCCGCGCCCGCATAGCCCTTCTCGTAGAAATGGAGCGACCCGTCCTCGTTGTACGCCGGCAACGCCCGGCTGGTCGTGTAGGCGTAAGAAATAATGCTTTGCCCGTCGACGGAGGGCGTGTATTTTTTGTAAGCGTGGCTCACCTGCGTGCCGAACTGGAATTGAAGCCGGTCGAACGAGCCGTTCAGCTTCAGCGAGGAAGTGAACTGCCTGTCCATCTCGCCCCGTATCACTCCCTGCTGGTCGTTGAAGCCCACCGAGGCATAGTAGCGGATATTGGGCGACCCGCCGCTCAGGCTCAGCGTGTGCTTGTGCGAGAACGAGTTTTTGCACAGGATGTCGAACCAGTCCGTGTTGATTTGCTCGTAATAGTCCACCTGCCGCTTGAACTCGTCGTAGCCTATCACCCCCGCCCGGTAGTCCATCACGGCCTTCTCGTAACCGTTCCACACCGTCACGTTTTGAAATCCCATCTGCCTCTCGAACAGTTCCCGCGACACGTCCACCCGCTCCCGCGAGTTCATCACGTACACGTCCTTGTCCGAATAGCGGGGCCGACGGGTGAACGTCCCGCTGAACGAGTAGGACACCCTCGGAGGTCCGGCCTTTCCCTTCTTCGTGGTGATAACGATTACCCCGTTCGCCGCCCGGGTGCCGTAAATCGCCGTGGCGGCGGCGTCCTTCAGCACGTCGATGCGCTCCACGTCCTCTGGATTCAGGCCCGAAATGGCGTTTCCCAGCAAGTTCACGAAATCCAGGTCGTTCAACTGCGCCGGGTCCACGTTCACCGGGTCCTGCTGGACAATGCCGTCCACCACCCACAGCGGCTCCTGGTTGCCGATAATCGTCGACGTCCCCCGGACGCGCAACCGGGCGGCGGCTCCCACCTGCCCGGAGTTCTGCATGAAAATCATCCCCGGCACGTAACCTTCCAACATCTGGTCCACCGTGCTCAGCCCCGGCACGAGAATGTCGTCCATCTTTATCGAGGTCACGGCGGCTGTCGACCGCCGACGGTCGATGTCGCCGTATCCGGTGGAAATCACGTTCACCTCGTCCAGACTTTCCGCCATTTCCCGCATCACCACGTCGACCGTGTCCTGCCCGTGCCAATCCACCTCCAGCGGCTCCATGCCCACACAGGTAAAAAGCAAGGCTGTCCGCCGCCCTGCGGGAAGGAGCAACTCATAGCGTCCGCCCGCGTCCGTGGCCGTCCCCGTGCCGGAGCCTCTCACCCGCACCGTCGCGCCCGGCAAAGGCTCGTTTTTCGCATCCGTCACCCGTCCCCTCACAACTTGGCCCTTTCCCGCCTCTCCTCCCAACGTGTCAGCCATCCCGACCGGCTGCCCTGCCGCCCCCCGCATCCCCTCCTTCCCCACGGCAAGGTTTGTCCCAAAAATGCTGCTGGCAAGCAACATTCCTCCCATCATCAAAAATAAAATCCGTCCATTTTTCATACCTTTCAGATTGATAATTTTTCTTTTCGAGGATAAATATATTAATATTATTCCATTTTTTTTGCTTTTGGCAAAAATATATACTAATATTGTGTCTCACCATTCCAATTTATGGCGATTATTTGGTCTCCCGACCGCCTGTTTATCCCCATTCATGATGAATTTTCCTGCCGGTCTCCTAAAGCCCTCACCGCCCATTCATCCCTTAAAGCCGAGACAAAGCCGAGATAAAGCCGAGACAAAGC
>CALUHX010000034.1 GCA_944320555.1 uncultured Butyricimonas sp.
GTTCAGGAACACGGGCAGCGTGGCCACCAACGTCTTACCCTCGCCGGTCGCCATCTCGGCAATCTTGCCCTGGTGCAACACCGTACCGCCAATCAACTGCACGTCGTAGTGCACCATGTCCCAGGTAATCTCGTTCCCGCCGGCCATCCACGAATTGAAATAGACCGCCTTGTCGCCGTCGATTTCCACGAAATCTTTCGTGACGGCCAAATCCCGGTCGAAGTCGTTCGCCGTCACCTCGATTTCCTCATTTTCCTTGAACCGCCGCGCCGTGTCCTTCATCACGGCGAACGCCACCGGCAGCAGCTCGTTCAATTTCTCCTCCAGTTTTTTGTCGATTTGCTCCTCCAGCTTGTCCACCCGGTCATAAATCCGATTGCGCTCCTCGATGGAAGGCTTCTCGTTTTCCACCCTCGCCTTCAAGGAGGCAATCTCGTCCTCCTCCGCCTTCACGTGCTCACGCAACTGCTTCTTCAAACCGGCCGACACGGCCCGCAGCTCGTCGTTCGACAAATTCCTCACTTTCTCCCACTCCGCGTTGATTTTCCCCACGATTGGCCGCAATTCTTTCATGTCCCGATCGGACTTGTTCCCGAACAGCGACTTCAATATGTCATTAAATCCCATAAATTCTTGTTGTATAAAATAATGTGTTTGACTTTAAATATCGATTCTACATAAAAAAACGGAAAGCGTCTTCCGCACCGGGAGCCCGGATAGGATTGGAGGTAATCTCCGGGACATTCCATCCCGGCACGGCAATCTCCATCGACTTGCCGACAAACGGCACCAAACAAGGACACGCCCGCAAGCCCTTCTCCCTTTGCCCGGGCACCCTCTCCTCCTCCAAACGCTGCTCGCAAGCGACCGTCACGACCTTCACGGCAGGAGGAAACAACAGGCGACAACCGTCCGCCCCGGCGGGCATGGCACTCCCACGCCCCCCGGCCGGAAGCGCAGCCACGCATCCCGCCATGACATACAACGCCGCTATCAGATACCTGTTCATTTCCATGCGCCCAAAGATAGTATTTTCAAACAAATATATTCAGCATAGGCGTCAAATTTTCTCCCCGAAAGCCAAATCCCCCGCGTCACCCATCCCGGGAGCTATGTAGGCCGAAGGGGTAAGCCCCTTGTCCACGGCTCCCACCCACAACGTCACCGGCTCGTCCTCCAACTCCTTCGCCACATGCTCCAGGCCCCGCTCGCTGGCCAGAACGGCCGCGATGTGAGCGCGGCGCGGCCGCCCGCCCCGCCCCAGCAGTTCCCGGTAGGCCGTCACGACGGAAGCCCCCGTGGCCAGCATCGGGTCCACGAGCAGCAACAGTTTCCCCTTCAGGGAAGGCGTGTACACCGAATCATAGCGTATCTCGAAATCCCGGTGGTTCTCCATGTAATGCCGGCGGGCCGCCACGAAGGCGCTTTCCGCTCCGTCAAAACAATTCAAGAACCCTTGATGGAAAGGCAACCCGGCACGCAGCACAGAAGCCACCACCACCCTCTCATCCGGCACCATCGCCTCGGCCACCCCTATCGGCGTCACCACGTCCGCCGGCGCGTAGTCAAACGTCTTGCTGATTTCATAGGCGGTAATTTCCCCCGCCCGCTCCAGATTCCGGCGGAAACGCATGGAATCCCGTTGAATCTCCTTGTCACG
This sequence comes from uncultured Butyricimonas sp., assembly GCA_944320555.1. GTDB lineage: Bacteria > Bacteroidota > Bacteroidia > Bacteroidales > Marinifilaceae > CALUMT01. Next base: position 1,661 of record CALUHX010000034.1, read on the forward strand.
CAACTCCGCCAAGAAACGATTATAAACAGAATTGTGCTCGTTTACAATAACATGAACCGTCATCATATTCCTACTTCTCCGCGCGTCGCTCATTTCACTTCCTCGTAATCGGCGTCCTCCACCTCTTGCCCCTCCTCCAGACGCCGCCGTTGCTCTTCCTCCTCCATCCTCTTGCGCAATTTGTTAATACTGTATTGGTTAATCAAATTAGTGACTCCTGCGAATATCACCACACATCCGAAAAACATAACCAGACTCTCTTTTGCCGAGAAGGGGTCAAGAAACGACACCAGTCCCGCTATCAGAATCAGTATCGGGAACACGTAAGCCACTCCCGGCAGACTTCCCATCCGCCGAGCCGTCAGCAGCGTCACCATCTGTCCGATTCCCGCTATCAGCAACAGCAACCCGAACAACCACATCAGCATGCTCGTGAAGAAGTCGGACATGGCCCACAACACGATACCCAAAATCACGCTCCCTATGCCGGAAAACGACGACAACCCCATGGCCGCCCTCTCCTCCCGGTTCTGATAGGACATCACCAATGAAATCACGCCTATCACGAAAAACACCGCCCCTATCAACTTCACCATGTAATTCAACACTTCCGTCGGCCACAACACCAACACCAGCCCCAAAGCTATCGTAATCACAGAGCTCACCACTCTTTTTTTGTACGACGCCGTTGTATAAACTATTCTCATAACACTTTCATTTATAATAACAAACAATTTTCATTCACTAACTCTCTCCCCCCTCTGTCAAAAACACAACCATTTCCCCCACCCTTCCCGCAAGACCATTTCGTCAGTCTTTTTGCAAAATTACAAATTATTTACGTCTTCCGCAAACTATTACTCCTCCATTAATCACACTTTCTTTCCCTTCCGCGCCTCCGGCCGGACATTATTGGAGAGTCTTCGCTCCAAACTGTAATATCGGTAATAAAAACCGTAATCCGGATAAACACGGCAAGCCGAAACGCGTTATCTTTGCATCAGTAATCGAAGGAACCATCCTCAAAACAACCATCATAGCGGCCATCCTCCCATACCAACCGACATTCCCGGATGGCCGCGCAATCGCTCCCCTCGACCCGTCAGGGCCTCGAGGGGAGTTCCTTTCTCCCCCGAGCATCACAGTCTCACGCACAAAAAAAAGAGGGCGAGTCGGCCGACCCACCCTCTTTTCCATTTCCGTCCATATATCATTTAATCAACTCGACACTGCGTTTCACGAACTTGTCCAAAGCGGCACCTTTCAACAAACCGTTCGCCAACAGAGCCAGGTCGATCAACTGGCCCACAATCTTATTGCCCTTGCCGTACTCGTCAAGCAAAGACTCCTTCCGCTTCCGCAATTCGTCCAATTGCTTGTCGTAATCCGCCTTCCTGTCTTTGTCCACCTGCGGGATTTCATCGAATTTCTTGTCCTTGTTCAACTCGTCGATCTCGGCCTTTTTCTTCTCGACTTCCTTCACTTCCGCATTAATCGGCTCAATCTTGGCGTCCATCTCCCGCTTTTCGTCCTCCAGAATGCCTTTCACCAGACGGTGCTCCGTGTTGACCACCAGCGTCACCTGGTCGCCCATGGAGCCATAGAAACTCATGCCGGGGCTCAAGGCCGCCATGTCCTTCATCCGGCGCATGAACTCGGAACGCGTCACGACAACCGGCTCGGCGTTCTCGCCCAGCGCCTCAAAGCTGACCATGTACATGCCGCCCTCCTTCGGCAACTGGGAAGAGAACACAGCGCGCAGGTTTTCCTGCTCCTCGTGGCTCCACGCCACGTCTTTCGTTTCGGATTTCGGAATCAATTTGTCGATGACATCCGAATCCACCCGCACGAAACGATGGTCGGGAGTCTTTTGCTCGAGGTGGTTGATAAAGTGCGTGTCCAACTGTCCGTCCATCAACAAAACGTCATACCCCCGACTCTTGGCCGCCTCGATGTAAGTGTATTGCTCGTGGACATCCGTCGCGTACAGGAACACCAGTTTCTTGTCCTTGTCCGTTTGCTCCGCCTTAATCAGGTTTTGATACTCCTCGTAGGTGAAATACTTGCCTTCCGTGTTCTTCAGCAGGAAAATACTGTTGGCACGCTCGGCGAATTTCTCGTCGGTGAGCATTCCGTACTGGATGAAGATTTTCAAATCGTCCCATTTCTTTTCGTATTCCTCGCGTTGCGTCTTAAAGATGTCCGTGAGGCTGTCGGCCACCTTCTTCGTAATGTGGTTGGAAATTTTCTTCACGTTCCGGTCACTCTGCAAATAAGAACGGGAAACGTTCAACGGAATGTCCGGAGAATCAATCACGCCGTGCAACAAGGTCAAGTATTCCGGCACAATGCCCTCCACGGAATCCGTCACGAAGACTTGATTGCAGTAAAGCTGAATCTTGTTCTTCTGTATCTCAAACTTGTTTTCAATCTTCGGGAAATACAAGATTCCCGTCAAAGTGAACGGATAATCCACATTCAAATGAATATGGAACAAGGGATCGGGAGCCATCGGATACAACTCGTGATAAAACTTCAAATAATCCTCCTCCTTCAAATCCGACGGCTTGCGGGTCCACGCGGGGTCAAGGTCGTTAATCACGTTATCCTCGTCCGTCTCCTTGTACTCACCGTCTTTCCACTCCTTCTTCTTTCCAAACACGACGGGCACGGGCAGGAACTTGCAATACTTGGACAGCAACTCGTTGATTTTCGTATCCTCCAAAAACTCCTTTTCCTCCTCGTTGAGATGCAGGATGATGTCCGTTCCGCGCTCGGCCTTCTCGGTCTCCTCCATCGTATACTCGGGATTGCCCTCGCACGTCCAACGGACCGCCTTCGCGCCCTCCTTGTAGGATTTGGTGAGAATCTCCACTTTGTCGCTCACCATGAAGGCGGAGTAAAATCCCAAACCGAAATGACCGATAATGGCAGCCCCGTTGTCTTTGTATTTGGCCAAGAACTCCTCGGCCCCGGAGAAGGCAATCTGATTGATGTATTTGTCCACCTCCTCGGCCGTCATGCCGATACCGTTATCCGAAATTGTCAACGTTCCTGCCGCTTTGTCAGCCTTCACGCGCACTTTCAATCCTCCCGCCTCGCCTTTAAAATCTCCGCTGGAGGCCAACACCTGCAGTTTCCGCGACGCGTCCACGGCATTAGACACCAACTCCCGTAAAAATATCTCGTGGTCCGAATACAAGAACTTCTTGATTATAGGGAACAAATTCCCCGTAGCCACTCCAATCTTTCCTGTCGACATAATTATTATTTATTTAATTTGTTAATATTCAAAACTTATCGCTTAGGATGTGGTCAATTGTCATGCCAAAGCCGCAAGAACGACATATTGGCAGTCGTCCGGCTTTTCCAGGGCCGTGCCGAATCTCCGGCGGCACGCCCCGCAAAAAACGAAGCCCCAAAAGTCGTTCGTCCGACTCTTAGGGCTTCATTCTGCTTCCTTTGTCCTATCCTCATGCTTGTCGCTGCCTCAGCATCTCGTCGATATGGGCGGCAGCCCTCCGTCCGTCGCCCATGGCCAGAATGACCGTGGCGCCTCCACGGACAATGTCGCCCCCGGCAAAGAATTCGGGCAGATTGGACTGCATCGTCTCGTCGTTCACGACAATCGTGCCTTTATTGGACACTTCCAACCCCGCCACGGAACGGGGCACTATCGGATTGGGCGAAACGCCGACGGCCACGACGACCACCTCGGCGTCGATGAGATACTCGGACCCCTCCACCGGCACCGGACGGCGGCGTCCGCTGGCGTCCGGCTCGCCAAGCGTCATTTTCTGCACCCGCACCTGTTTCACCCTTCCGCGCTCGTCGGCGAGATATTCCACGGGGTTCGTCAAAGTCAGGAACTCGCACCCCTCCTCTTTCGCGTGCCGCACCTCCTCCTGCCGGGCGGGCATTTCCTCCTCGCTGCGACGGTACACGACAACAGCGCGTTCCGCCCCCAGCCGCTTGGCGGTCCGCACGGAATCCATGGCCGTGTTTCCTCCGCCCACGACCACCACGTGCTTGCCGTGATAGACAGGCGTGTCGGAATCCTCCTGGTCCGCCCCCATCAGATTCACGCGGGTCAAATACTCGTTGGAAGAAAGAATACCGTTATAATTTTCTCCCGGTATGTTCATGAACCGGGGAAGTCCGGCTCCCGAAGCGATATAGAAAGCCTTGAATCCCTCAGCCTCCAGGTCGGCGACGGAATCCGTCATTCCGACGACAAAATCCGTGACGAACTTCACGCCCATTTTCTTGAGGTTGTCAATCTCCACGTCCACGATACGGTTAGGAAGCCGGAATTCAGGAATACCGTACTTCAACACGCCGCCAATTTCGTGCAACGCCTCGAAAACCGTCACGTCATATCCCAGCTTCGCCAAATCACCGGCGCAGGAAAGTCCCGACGGGCCGGAACCAATCACGCCCACTTTGATTCCGTTGGCGGGAGCCAACTCGGGCATGGCGATGTGACCCGACTCCCGCTCGTAATCGGCGGCAAATCGCTCCAAATAACCGATGGCGACCGGTTTTTTCTTCAACTTTTGAATGTAAAAGCATTTCGACTCGCACTGCTTCTCCTGAGGACAAACACGTCCACACACGGAAGGCAACGCGCTCGTGCGCTTCAAGACGGCCGCGGCCCGCAGGAAATCTTCCCGCTCGATGTTCTTGATGAACCCCGGGATGTCGATGCCGACAGGACACCCCTCCATGCACGTGGGCGTCACGCAATCCATACACCGCCTGGCTTCCGTCACGGCCATTTCCGCCGTCAACCCCTTGTTCACCTCGATGCGCTGGCTTTTGATCCGCTCGGCCGGGGGAGTCTCAGGCATGACCACCCGCTCAATGGCGACACGATCCTTCGCGGCCATACTCCGGCGCAGCTCGTCGCGCCACGCCTCGTTTCTGTCACTTACAGTATTCATTGTGTCTTTTTTCTAATCTCAGTTCGTTAATTATTCCATGCCTCTCTCGTGAAGTTTCTCGGACTCTTCCGCTTTCAAACCTCCCAGACGGGAAAGAATCTCGTCAAAATTAATCTGGTGGGCGTCAAACTCCGGCCCGTCCACGCAGGTAAAGCGAGTCTTCCCTCCCACCGTCACGCGGCACGCGCCGCACATTCCCGTTCCGTCCACCATGATGGCGTTAAGGCTGGCCACCGTGGGGATGTCATACTGACGGGTCAATTTCTCACAAAACTTCATCATGACCGCCGGTCCTATCGTCACGGCCAAATCGACCTTCTCCCGGCGAATCACCTCCTCCATCCCCGCCGTCACAAGACCTTTCTTGCCATAGCTCCCGTCGTCCGTCATGATAATCACTTCATCGGAAGAGGCGCGTATCTCGTCTTCCAAAATAATCAACTCCTTCGAGCGTCCGGCCAACACGGAAACGACCCGGTTGCCCGCTTCCTTGAAGGCCTTCACGATAGGCAATAACGGAGCCACTCCTACTCCTCCGCCACAAGCCAAGACGGTTCCCACCTTCTCGATGTGGGTCGGTTTTCCCAAAGGCCCCACCACGTCGGTAATGCAATCGCCGACCTCCAACGCGCACAATTTCCGGGAAGACACCCCGACAGCCTGGACCACCAGCGTGATGCTTCCCCGCTCCACGTCAGCGTCCGCGATTGTCAACGGCATGCGCTCGCCCTTCTCTCCCACACGTACAATAACGAAATTTCCCGGCTTGCGCGCCTTTGCGATAAGAGGAGCCTCGACCTCCAGACGCACCACTTTTTCCGAGAAATAAGATTTGTCCAATATTTTATTCATAGTCAACGTTTTATTCTTTTCAACCTTACCTCTGAATGTTGTTCTTTTCAAACGACAAAGTTAAACAGCCCTGTTGAAAAAACAACACTTTGCCCCCATAAAAGCCTTTCTTTTTTGAAATCAAGACTCATTCTTAACGCTTGAATCACAATTTATCCCTATCTTTGCCCCCGCAATTTAAACAAACCGCTATGGCAAACAAAAAAGAGCGCGTCAACGTGGTCTATTCCACGAACCCAGACTACCAATATGAATATGAGCGCGAAGAGGAAATCGCCACTCTTCCGCCCGAGCGACAAAACCTTCGGGTGATTGTCGACAAAAAGCAACGCAAAGGCAAGACCGTCACCCTCGTGCAAGGTTTTGTCGGCTCGGAAGAAGATTTAAAAGCCCTCGCCAGCCACTTGAAAAACAAATGCGGCGTGGGCGGTTCCGCCAAAGACGGGGAAATCGTCATTCAAGGCGAATTGCGGGAAAAAATCGCCAATCTGCTCAAAGAACAGGGCTACCGTGTAAAAAACTGATTCCGCGAAAGTCCCTGCGCTTGATTTGCAAGAAAGGAGCGTCAAGGAAACATCTATCATTTTCCTATCTTTACCCCCAACCTTTTGTCTGTCTCCCTGTCAATGCTTTCCACGATTTTCCGGAAAAACGCCGCCGGATCCTCTTGGCCCAGCAACTCCTGCTTCAGGCGGCTGGCGTTCTTCAACGGAATCCCGAACATCCGCCCGAACGCGTCCGCCAATTCGTTGTAACTCAACAACTGCCCGTCTTCCCTGCAAAAAACGTGCGCCTTCTCCAGGCCATACGCCAGCCTCACCAATGTCATCTTCATAGTGACACCCTTGCGGACCCCCAAGCGGACGGCCCGCGTCCCGCCGGCCTCTTCCTCCCCGACATCCTCCAACTGCTCCAGCAACACCGAAGCGTATCCCAATGCCAACGCCCTATTTTTTTCCAACGCCGTCATCCTCTCGAACCGACACCATCGACAATTTCAACCGATTGCGCACACCTCGCAGAAAACGCCGCCGTACCCCGGCATCCTCCATCTCCTCCAACGCTTCTTCCAAAAGTTCCGACAATTCTTCCGCGCTCTTACGCAATTCTCTTTCCGTCATGGTCTTCCACGACCCCGTGTTCATGCAAGCCACAAAACTTGCTTCTTCAATTTTTACCATTTAATTAAAATTTAAATTTATATAAAACAAAAAAAGATCCCGGAAGCCACCACTCGAAATGGCTCTCCCGGGACCATTAACTAATAAAATTGTCTGTTCAACTTATTTTCCAACCCAATCCTTGATGTGCTGCTCCTCGTCTTTCCTGCAAACCAGCAAACGTCCCCCGTGCTCGACCACGATGCAATGCTCCAGTCCCTCAACGACCGCCAGCCTCATCTCCTGCACGCACACCACGCAATCGACACACTCCACAAGTTTGACATTCCCGCCAATCACAGCGTTTCCCCTCTCGTCGCGGGGCAAATGCGTGTGCAAAGAACCCCATGTCCCCAAATCACTCCAACCGAAATCGACAGGACAAACATACGTGTTCCCGCTCTTTTCCATCACGGCGTAATCTATCGAAATGTTCTCGCAACCGGGAAACACAGCGTCAATCATGGCCTGCTCCTCCCTTGTGTAATAAACGTTCCGCAACGAGGAAAACGTGGATGCCAATGCCGGAACGTGACACTCAAACTCTTTCTCCACGGTGGCCGCGTTCCAAATGAAAATCCCGGAATTCCAATAATACCCTCCCTCGCCGACATACCGCCTCGCCGTCTCTTCGTCCGGCTTTTCTTTGAACGCCTCCACTTTTCGTATCATGCCGTCGGCCGCCTCTCCGGCTTTTATATAGCCATACCCCGTCTCCGGACGGGTCGGTTTTACGCCCAGCGTGACTATCGCGTCGGTATTCGCCGTGAAAGACAACCCCTTCTCTATCATCCGCCCGAACTCACGCGTGTCCAAGACCACATGGTCCGCGGGTGAAAACACCAGATTGGCATCGCCGTGCCTGCTTCTGATTTTATAGGTCACGTAAGCGATGCACGGTGCCGTGTTTCTCATGCAAGGTTCCGACAACACCTTCTCTTCGGGCACTTGCGGAAGTTGCGCCATCACGGTTTCCTTATACCGTTTAGAAGTGACGACCCACACGTTTTCCATGGGTATCACTTCCGAAAAACGTTCCACCGTCAATTGCAGCAGACTCTTCCCCACCCCCAAAACGTCTATGAATTGTTTGGGCATTTCCGGCGTGCTCATCGGCCAAAGGCGGCTGCCCACACCGCCCGCCATGACTATTAAATGATTGTTGCTCATACTCTTTCAATCTTCAGCATTCGATAACCATAAACCGCTATGACCACAAAACTTGTCAACGGTATCACAAACGAGACATTCACAGCCGGAAATCCCCAGACAGTCTCCAAATCGATAATCAAGGCTTGCACCGGAGGCAAAAGAGAACCGCCCAAAATCGCCATGATTAATCCCGCCGACCCCAGTTGGATGTCTTTCCCCACGCCTTTCAACGCTATCCCGTAAATTGTCGGGAACATCAAGGACATGCAGGCGGACACGGCCACAAGGCAATACATTCCCAACCGGTTCTCCAGCCCGATTACCCCCAACAACAGGATTCCCCCGCAAACAGCCAACAGACTCAACAATTTACCGGGACGGACATATTTCAACAAAAACGTGCAAATAAACCGGCTGACACAGAAAATACACATCGCCACAATGTTATACTTTTGCGACAACACTTCCGCGTCCTGCTCCGTCATTCCTTCACCCATGAACACGCGCGTCCCGTACTGGATGATAAACGTCCAGCACATGATTTGCACGCCCACATAGAAAAACTGGGTAATCACCCCCTCCCGGTAACGGACATTGTGAAATAACCTGCGGAACGAGTCCCTGACAGGGACATGCCTCTTGTCACCTGCCCCGCTTGACCGCTCCTCCGGCACTTTGTAAAAAAACAATATGGCGAAAATGACCAAAATCACCACGCCTATCGCCACGTAAGGCCCCACCAGCACCGCCAGATCGTCCTCCTTCACCGCATTGAACGCGGCGTCGTCCAGCGACGCCCGCTCCTCCGTGCTCAACGGGCTCAGCCGGGCCTGGATATACTCCATCGCCACGTACATGCCGAGCAGCGAGCCGACCGGATTGAACGACTGTGCCAGGTTCAACCTCCTCGTAGCCGTCTCCTCGTCCCCCATCGACAGCACGAACGGATTTGCGCTCGTCTCCAAGAATGACAATCCGCAAGTCAACACGAAATAGGCCAACAAGAAAGGATAGTACATGCCGCTCTCCCGTGCCGGAATAAACAGGAACGCTCCTATGGCGTACAACGCCAACCCCATCAATATGCCGCTCTTGTACGAGAACCGCTTGATGAACAACGCCGCCGGAAGCGCCATGGCGAAATAGCCGCCATAAAAGGCCACCTGCACCAACGCCCCGTCCGTCACGCTCATCCGGAATATTTTCGAAAACGCCTTCACCATGGGATTCGTGATGTCGTTTGCGAACCCCCACAAGGCGAAACAGGAAACCAAAACGACAAAAGGTATCAAATAATTGTTTCCTGACCTGGATTTCAACAATGAACCGCTCATTTCTCCAACTCGAAAATTTTGTCCATCAACACCCATTTCTCTTTTGAGGAAGCCCCCTCCGCCGCCACTTGAAACCTTCCCACATGTTCCTCCCACTCCGCCTGCCGGGGCAACCCGGCCAACCTCCCCATGTCTGCCTCCCAGTCAAAATCGTCCACCGTGTCCACAATCATGAACAGGACGTTCTCGTGGATGTATATCTGCATGTCCAGGATCCCGACCTCCTTGATTCCCTCTTGCACCTCCGGCCACACATGCCTGTGCTCCTCCACGTATTGGGCTATCAAGTCATTGGAATCCCTCAACTTCAACGTCTGACAATACCGTTTCATTCCGTCCCCCTCCTTATTTTTATGCGTATGGAGCCTTTCCAAGGCCGCTCGCACACCATCGCCAGATAACCGCCTCCTCCGGCCCCCGGCATCTTCCATGCCAACGCCCGGTCCTTGTATTTCTCGATATTTTCCGCCACGCCCTCGGCCATCATGCCCGGGAACAGGCGGATTTGCGCCTCGAACGAAGCCTGGTAGGCCGCTGCGAAATCACGCAAGTCCTTGCGCATGATTGCGTCCCAGCAACGCTCCGCCGCCGCGGTCAAAGCGTGAACATTGTCCACGCTCAAATCGCAACCGTCCACCACCGACGTGCCCGGACGGCGGGGGAACATCGGCTCCATGCAGATATGCTCCTCCAGCCAGCTCAACACGCTCTCGTCGTGACACGTCTCTATCTTCTCCGGCCAGTAGTTGTTGTCATAAAAATGGCGGCACAACCCCGGCACGCAAATTCCGATGGCGTCCTGCGCCCCGGAGACATGGTCCTTTTTGTTGGGCTCGTTCTCGAAACAGAAAAGCAACTTGGCCAGCATCTCGCTGTTGTAATCCGGCAAATGGTAGGGCCATATCTTTTTCGCGGCGTTCCTCGTCGAGGTGGACATCCCGCACCGCTCCTCGAACTCCATTGTCGGCTCAAGGGAAATCGTGATGGCCCATCCCGGACAAAATTTCGACACGTATGGCTGGTCTATCCATGTGCCCGCCAAATCCAGGCGGAATGGCAATTGCGACTTCACCGTCGAGCGAATCGATGTCGTGGAACGTGCTTCCAACCCTTCCTCCGGCACCCGTTTCAGCACCACGTACTCGATTCCCCGCTCCCGGCAGAAATCTCTTTTAATCTCGGAATCCCCGTCCTCGTTCACCACGAAGACATCAGGCCTCACCCGTTCCACCGTCTCCACGAAATCCATCATCCCCGACCCGGAATTGATATACGCCTCCTTCACATGCCGTATCGCCCTCACCATGTACAACCGTTCATTTTCGGAATACACGGGTTTTCTTCCTTTCAGCCCTTCTATCGTGGCATCGGATCCGATACCCACGTACAAGTCCCCGTATGCGGAAGCCTCTTTGAAAAAAGCCACATGACCGCTGTGCAGCATGTCATAACAACCTGAAACAAATACCTTTTTACCCATAGACACTACAAATTAGCCTTGTACCATGCGAACAATCTGCCCACGCCTTCCTCCACTCCGATTTTGTGCCTCCATCCCAAAGCGTGCAGTTTGGACGGGTCGGTCAATTTCCGGGGTGTCCCGTCCGGCTTGGAGGAATCGAAACGAATCTCTCCCCCGTACCCGACCGCCGAGGCGATTAGGCCCGCCAAATCTTTTATGGAAATCTCTTCCCCCGTGCCTATGTTGATGTGGCAGTTCCGGATTTCCTTGTCCCCGGCCCGACAGGTGTCCTTGAAATCCACGTGCTCCAGCACGAACACGGAGGCGTCCGCCATCTCCTCGCTCCACAGGAACTCCCGCTTCGGCGAACCGGTACCCCACAGCACGACCCTGTCCCTGTAAACACCGAACTTCGCCAACACCCCTTCCATCTCCGCCAAAGGCCTCTTCCCGTCCACGCCTTCCACGGGACGGGCGTTCATGTCGGCCCGCAACAAGTCCTCCGCCCCTTCCACCAGGCACTTGCCCAAGAATATCTTCCGGATCATCGCCGGCATCACGTGGCTGTTCTCCAAATGGAAATTGTCGTTCGGGCCGTACAGGTTGGTCGGCATCACGGCGATGTAATTTGTCCCGTATTGCAGATTGAAACTCTCGCACATCTTCAGCCCGGCTATTTTCGCGATGGCGTACGGCTCGTTCGTGTACTCCAGGGGCGAGGTCAGCAGACAGTCCTCCCTCATCGGCTGCGGGGCCTCCCGGGGATAAATGCACGTGCTCCCCAGGAACAACAGTTTTTTCACCCCATGCCGGAAGCTCTCCCCGATCACGTTCTGCTGGATTTGCAGATTTTGGTAGATGAAATCGGCCCGGTAACGGTTGTTCGCCATGATTCCGCCCACATGCGCGGCTGCCAGCACCACGTACTCCGGCCGCTCCCGGTCGAAAAAGGCCTTCACCGCTGCGCCGTCCAGCAGGTCCAGCTCCGCATGGGTGGCGCCCACGAGGTTCCTGTATCCCTTGCCTTCCAGATTCTTCCATATCGCCGACCCCACCAGCCCGCGGTGTCCGGCGACGTATATCTTGCTGTCCTTTTCCATCATATCTGCGATTTCAAATGAATCTTCTTCACGAATCTCATGTCGTGCTCTATCATGATTTTCACCAACTTCTCGAACGGTGTCTTCCTCGGATTCCAGCCCAGCAGCGTTTTCGCCTTCGTCGGGTCGCCCAATAACTGTTCCACCTCGGCGGGCCGGAAATATTTCGGGTCCACTTCCACCAGCGTCCGTCCCGTCTTCACGTCAACGCCCCGTTCCTCCAGGCCTTTCCCCTCCCATCGCAACTCTATCCCCACCTCCTTGAACGCCAGCGTCGTGAACTCCCGAACCGTGTGGTATTCCCCCGTGGCGATGACAAAATCCTCCGGCGTGTCGTGCTGCAGGATCAGCCACATGCACTCCACGTAGTCCTTCGCATATCCCCAGTCCCGCAGGGCGTCCAGGTTCCCCAGGTACAGCTTGTCCTGGAACCCCTGTGCGATACGGCAGGCGGCGATTGTGATTTTCCGGGTCACGAACGTCTCGCCCCGCCGCTCGCTCTCGTGATTGAATAGGATTCCGTTCACGGCGAACATCCCGTACGCCTCCCGGTAGTTCTTCGTAATCCAGAACCCGTACTGCTTCGCCACCCCATACGGCGAGCGGGGATAGAACGGCGTGGTCTCCTTTTGGGGCACCTCCTGCACCAACCCGTACAACTCCGACGTGGACGCCTGGTAGATCCGGCACTCCTTCTCCATGCCCAGTATCCGCACGGCCTCCAGCAACCGCAACGTCCCCAGCGCGTCCGCCTCCGCCGTGTACTCCGGGCAGTCGAACGACACCTTCACGTGGCTCTGCGCCGCCAGATTGTAAATCTCCGTCGGCCTCACCTGCTGCAACACCCGCACCAGCGAGCTGGAGTCCGTCATGTCCCCGTAATGCAAATCCACCAGCCTCTTGTTCTTCATGTCCCGCACCCACTCGTCGAGGTACAGGTGTTCAATCCGCCCCGTGTTGAACGACGACGAACGCCGGATAATACCGTGTACCTCATACCCCTTTTCCAATAAAAATTCCGCCAGAAACGACCCGTCCTGGCCCGTGATTCCGGTAATCAACGCAACCTTTTTCATATATGTCTTGTGTTTTAATTATTTCTTCTCGAACGCCCTCATCACCTCCACATACCTCCCACACATCATTATCCAATACGTTCAAAATCCGGGGGACACGCTATTCCCCCGAAAAATGTTCCCCCCCTTCGTCGCCCTCTCACGCTAATATGTACACTTTTATTTTTTCCTTATCAACTTTCTCCAATTCTCTTTCCGCTTTATAAATTCCGAATATTCATTGGCATTCTTATCCATTACGTCTACTATGTATTGAGCCATTTCGTGCATTTGTGTCGCAAATAATACCGGCACATTGTTTTCATCAATATCATAATGAGCCTCGCTATGCCCAATGCCAACAGTCATTCGTTCAAAAGCCACACAAGGATTTAATCCCCCGGGCACCAAAGTCTGTCCCAAAGACTTGAGTTTTTTACTTCTTTGAGCGGCGGTCAGATGAAGCAATTCTTTCAAATCGGTTTCCGGGTCATTTAAATAGCAATAATACAACCAAATCTCAAAACAAGGATTACTTATAATCCACTGGCCCCTACCACCAGAGGTGTTTTCACATACTTTTACCAGTTGGTCATAGAACTCGTCCACATCTGACAAAAGAAAAACTTTGTCCATCTCATCAAGACGATAAACCTGACCGCTTATCATAAACTTTCCCGCCTTTAATATTTCTTGCCATCTTTCCTGCATCTGATACGGTTGCAACCCTTGCCCCTCTTTAGACATAAAAACCACCCTCAATGAACGCAATTTTTGTTGTTTGATAAGCTCCCAAAGAAAATCTTTTTCCCGCTTCTCGCCACCCGAAAGCACAAACACAAGATTTGGAGAAAATACACCCTCAATTTTTCGGTACGCGGCAGGCACCGGCACACTCAAGACATCCCCTTTCTCCTCTTTTCCCGTCGAAGGTTTTTGAATGGTATCCTGCAAACTTCGCTTCGAAGAGCCTTTGGTATATGTCAGTTTCGATAAATCCATTGACCTGTTATCCGTTTACATGTTCATATCTCCGATAAACGGAATTGCGCCGTATCGTCCTTCCATATATCCATTTTCGATGTTTATTGTATTATGAATTTTGAAATCATTAAGAGAATACATGTGGCTACCACCGTTTTTTTTCTCCACCAACCACACCTCATCGGTACGCATAAAGTCTTGATTAAGCAGACAAGTTTGATGCGTGGTAAAAATCAGCTGTCCCGTTGTTTTCTGTAAAGAAAAATAACGAACCAACTCCCGCACCAGATGTGGATGAATGCTGTGGTCCAACTCATCTATCAATACAGTCTTTCCGGCCTCCATCGCATCATACAATGCCGGAACAAGAGACAACAAACGGACTGTGCCGTCCGATTGGGCTTGGATATCCATGTCTCTTGAGAATCCGTTTTCTCCCAATTGCTCAAACAGCATTTGGCTTATTTTCTGCACGCCATCCTCCACACTAATCGTCCGAGTATTTCTAAAATCCACAACCTCCGACAATACGCCTGCCCGCATCTGTTTCAACTGTTCTATTGGTAATTTGTCAGTATCATGACCTTTCATCCAATCCTCAAAATTTTCTGTCTCCACTTTTACTCCACTAATGCCGAGGTCTACGGCCTTAAAAAGCTCCGAGGCAAACCTGCTTATTTCCTTATGGTTTTTAAATACACGAATTAACCCCGGGAAAAATGAATGAATCCCAACAATCGTAAGTTCGTCATTAAACCATTTGCGTGCGTTATCGATGTCTTTGTCTACCAATACCGGCATGTCATTGTTTATGGTCAACAAACTTGCAAACGGATTTTTCTCCATCCATCCGGTAACTATTCTGCGAATCTCATCCGACGGAGTGATGGCATATTCCACGTTATCGCCCTTGCGGGTGAACACATTTATGTTCTCATCGGAACCCAATCCTGAAATCTGTAAAGTTTCATACTTGATACCTTTACCCGCAACTTCTACTGAATATATGTATGGAACACCGGATCGGGTCACAAACTCTATTGTCAATTCCATGGGTTGCGTCCCCGCATCCTGCTTTAGTGCGAAAAAAAACTTCTTTACACTCTCTCCGTCCAAAAAGTTTTTGTCCGTCGCCAACGCTTTAAAAAAATTAATCCCTTTCAACAAATTCGACTTACCCGCACCATTTGCCCCATATATAGCAGCCATCTTTAGCACCGGCAATTTCCCATTTAACACACTGACATGTTCCGACAAAGAAGTTCGCTTCATATTAGGGAACATATCAAATTGCGTTTCTTCGTTAAACGAAAGAAAATTCTTCAGTATCGCGCGAAGTATCATAGACACCATATTTGGTTTATATAAAATCTTATCAACAACAAACACTGGCAAGTAGTCTGTCATTATGCGCAAAGGTAATACATTTTCTTCATCGGCAAACATATCGCGTGAATTTTTCACGCTTCGTCATCCATTTTGGCATTAAATTATTTTTTCCCAAACGCCCTCATCACCTCCACATACCTGCCCGTCCTTACGAAGACAATTACAAATATCAAATTAACGCCTATACGCCGCTTTTATTCTGTCCACTATAAACGCCACGTCCTCATCGGTGACACATGGTCCGGCGGGCAAACAAAGTCCCTTGTTGAACAGTCTTTCCGAAACCCCGTTCACATAGCGAGGATTATCTTTATAAACCGGCTGCAAATGCATAGGCTTCCACAACGGTCTCGTCTCTATATTGTCCTCGTCAAGGGCCCGCCTCACCCCCTCATAATCAATACCCGTCACCTCCGGATTGACAAGAATGGTACACAACCAGTAATTTGCATTCCAATCTTTTCCCGGATTCGACTTCAACGTGATGCCGTCAAAATCCTCAAAAGCCTTTTCATAAAGCGCATGTACATGATGATGATGGGCGATATGTTCATCAAGAACCGTCATCTGTCCCCGTCCGATTCCGGCGCAAATATTGCTCATCCGGTAATTGTAACCGATTTTCTCATGTTGATAATAAGGGAACGGCTCCCTTGCTTGTGTGGCATAAAACATCGTCTCTTTTTTCGTATCCTCGTCGGGCACCACCAATGCGCCACCTCCAGACGTAGTAATCATCTTGTTTCCATTAAACGACAAGGCACCGAAACGTCCGAATGTCCCACATTTACGTCCCTTGTACTCTGCCCCGAGAGCCTCCGCCGCATCCTCCAACACAGGGATTCCGTAATGTTCCGCCACAGCGCAAATCTCATCTATCTTGGCAGGCATTCCGTAAAGATGCACGGGTATGACCGCTTTCGGTTTCCTCCCTGTCTTTACGATTCTATCCTTTATGGCCACCTCCAGCAATTCGGGATCCATATTCCATGTGTCTTCCTCGCTGTCCACAAACACCGCCGTCGCACCAAGATAGGCCACCGGATTTGCCGATGCGGAAAAAGTGAAACTCTGACAAATCACCTCGTCTCCGGGTCCCACTCCAAGTTGTATGAGGGCCAAATGCAAGGCCGCCGTCCCGGCAGATAAGGCAACTACCTTCTTCCCCTCTCCCACAAAACGCTCCAAATCCTCCTCGAAAGCATTGACATTAGGACCAAGAGGCACCACCCAATTCGTCGCAAACGCCTCCTCGATATACTTCATCTCATTGCCGCTCATGTGAGCAAGACACAAATAAATCCGCTTATCCATAATATTTAAACAATTAAAAATCAAACAACAGTCAACACACTCCCATGACCAGGCCAAACCTTACAACCGGGTTTTATCATTTGAGTGATTCTTTCCAACGATTTCAAGGCATCTTTCTTATCGCTTTGAGGGAATGAAGTTACAACACGCCGGTTGGGAATGTAAGAATCCCCTGTAAACAAATTCTTATTTATCTCATATGTCAGACAACTCCAATCATGCCCGGGTGTTTTATAAACACGACATTCCAATCCTGGCCATAAACTTATAGATGTCTCATCCAACAACCTAACATCCTTGCCTCTAAAAACAAATGGATTATCATGATATCTCGACAAATTCAACTTATCGGAATATAACCCCGATTTACCCTCTCTACAAGTATAAACTTTCACACATGAATCATAACTCAACAAATCATTTAACCCGTAAATATGATCAAAATGCGTATGGGTCAACAAAACACCTTTTATCCCCTTTCCTTTCGTCTTCAACCATTCTACTATATTTGAAACATCTCCCACATCCACAATCCAAACCCCATCGTCAAAATCCACAGACAAAATATACGTGTTCGATGCGTAAAAACTATTCACAAATACATCAACATGCATCACATTGCTGTATAACCACCATCGACACACAAATCAATGCCTGTAATCCAACGGGATGCGTCCGACAACAAAAAAACGCAGGCATTCGCCACATCTTCTGCCTTTCCAAGACCCAAAAGATGCTTGGACTCAAGAGCCTCCCTTCTTTCCGGCTCTGCGATATGCGGCAAGTTTTGATTGATTGGTGTAATCACCACTCCGGGCGAAATTGAATTTACACGGATATTCTTCCTTGCAAGTTCGCATGCCAAAGACTTCACCCCGGCCCTCAAAGCCCCTTTCGTCATTGCATATAACGACTTCCCGACCTCTCCCACACAAGCCATGACAGACGATAAAAAAACAATACTTCCCCCCTCTTTGGAAAAATTTCCTGCCTTACAAACTTCTCTCGTAAGGTTATAGGCGGAAAAGACATTCGCATTAAAATATTCCTCCAATTTGCCTATCGACACCGACCGAAGAGGCAACGTGGTTGAAATTCCCGCACAATGCAACACGCCGTCAATCCTCCCCATCTTTTCCACCACCTGCGAAATCATACGTTCAACCTCTGCGTAATCCGTCAAATCGCAAGCCATCACGGCATGACATTGGTTTTCATCATTCCTCAACATTCCCAATGTTTCATTCAAACGCCCTTTGTCCCGACCGCTCAATATGACATTCGCTCCAAACTTGCTACACCCTATCGCACATTGCCTGCCTATTCCGGAAGAAGCACCCGTGATCAAAATGACCCGATTCTTCAAATCGAACGGACTCATATCTCTATGATATCACTAATTTGACAATTGTCAAAATTCACGATGGCGGTAGCCCACGTCATCCCGACTCCGAATGCGCTAAGAAGCAATTTTTTCTTGTCAATCAATTCGTTCTTCAATTCACTGACAATGGTCAACGGCACGGAAACGGAAGAGGTATTCCCATATTTGGCGATTGTGGAGGGTATTTTGGCCGTATCTAATTTCATCTTCTTCGCTATGTAAGAATTTATGAAATTATTCGCTTGATGAAACACATAATAATCCATAGATTGGATATCCTCTCCGGTCCGGACACAGAGATTTTTGATATCCTTGGGAATTTCCCTTATCACAAAATTGAACACATCTCCCCCATGCATATACCCTTGCTCGTCGCTTCTGATATTTCCATACTCGTCCACCACCTTTTCTTTCACCGTTTCAGCGGAACTCATATTCCGATATCCTCCGGCATCTATCTTGATAAGCCCCTCCCGTGAACCGTCCGAATTAAGCGAAAAGAAACTTTTGCCAAAACGCTCATCCCTTTCCAACAAAGCCGCCACTCCGCCATCGCCAAACAAGAATGCGGTTCTTCTGTCCTTAGGCGAATAAACCTTAGACCTCGTTTCCCCGTCCAAAATCAAAGCCTTCCTTAATGCGGGCTGGCCGCTCATCATGGAATAAGCCACACTCAATCCATAGATGAAAGCCGAACACCCCAAATTGATGTCGAAAGCAATTGTGGAATTAGGCAGCTTTAACCGGTCTTGCAATATGACCGACGTGGCCGGCATACGGTAATCCGGTGTTTGCGAGATGAATATCAACAAATCCACCTCTGAACGGTCTATGTCATTGTCGGCGAACAATTTCTCCGCAGCCGCATGGCAAAGATCCGACGAGCAGGTATGCCCGTCGGCAAATCTTCTTTCATATATGCCGACCTTGTCCACCACCTCCTTCACTTGCTCTTCTGGAAAATATTGGGTGTATTTATAATTGTCTATGACCGTTCTTGGAACTGCGGCCGCCATGGCCGTAATCCCCACGTTCTCAAATGTCAAAAATGCCATAACCTTATTTTTTCGTAACTACGGAGAACAAATCCCCCACGGTCTTCAGCTTCTTAAATTCAGAACCTTCTATCTGAATCCCATACTCTTCGTCCAACATGGCGATGACTGAAAGGTATGCCAACGAATCCCATTCCGGATATTCGCGGAAATTATCCGTCATCAACAATTCTCTGTCTTCAATCTCCAAAATCTCTTTCAGCAAATCTAAAAATTTTTGTTCCATAACTATCTGATTTTTATTCCACATCTATTCTTTTGGCAGGATTACCCAAGTACAAAAAACCGTCTTTCGTGTTCCTCATCACCACACTGCAAGCCCCAATACGGGTGTTATTTCCTATTTTCAGTCCCTGCAACACCACGGAACGGACTCCGAAAAAATTCGAATCACCCACTTCCGTCTCCCCGGAAATTCTCACCTCCGGCTGTAACACGTTATAATCGCCAATGCTCACGTCATGTCCGAATGAGACACACCCGTTACAAACATTGAAATTCCCTAATGCGGTCCCACAACTCATCCTTCCCCCGAAAGTAACGATATTCCCCCTGCCTATCTTAAAAGACTCCTTGTCAAAAAACAACACGTTGGGAGCGATAATATTAGGAAAGGTCACAAACTCGTTCGTCACGGACGACACAATTTTTCTAATCACTTCCGAATTGGCTATTGCAATCACCACGTTCAACGGTTTGTCATAAACGTTCAATTCTTTCAATCCGCCAATGACCCGTCCATACCTGTTACACTCCCCCACCTGGTGTCCGTCATCAAAATACCCCACGAGATTCCATTCCGGCTCAATTTCATTGATCGCCTCTATGACACAAGCCACCTCCCGGCCAAACCCGCCGAATCCATATATCGCAATGTCTTTCATATTTAAAAGATTATAAAAGTCTTACTTCACGTACCTTATCAAC
The DNA here is from genome assembly GCA_944320555.1 of uncultured Butyricimonas sp. GTDB lineage: Bacteria > Bacteroidota > Bacteroidia > Bacteroidales > Marinifilaceae > CALUMT01. The sequence continues at coordinate 21,772 of CALUHX010000034.1, forward strand.
ATAAATGCCTCCGCCAACTTCGTACTTACCGTCACTCCTCGCAACTTAGCCAAAGCCTCCAAACCATCCAATGAACGTGACTCCGGATACACCCGCAACTGCGAAGCGAAACATTCCATGGCACGCAACTTGCTATCGAATTGACTTCTTGACACTCCCTCATAGTAATTCGGCACAAAAAACTCCGACGCCAACGGCCAGGCCCATTCCGTTTCCGACAGCGTCTCGTAAGCCAGCACCGTCCTCACCGAGCAGGCTCTTGTCGGACGGCAGGCCACCATCGCCGCCGAGAATATCACCTTGTGGTCCACATGGCTGTCCCCTTTCCACGGCAAATAAACCGTGTCCACTCGGTATTCTCTCAATATTGCGGATATCGACTCCGCAATCTCGCAGACCGGATATTGGTCGAGCCTGGGAGCGGGAAAATCCCGGAACAGGGTCTCTTTTACGCCAAGTATCCCGTGAGCCTTCAAGGCCTCGGTCCGCACCCGGTTGATTCCCGCCTCCGAGTACCGTTCCGGATAGCCCACATGAGCGTTGGTCATAACAACCACACGCACGTCTGCACCCTCATCCACTTTTTTCCGTATCGTCGCACCGCATCCCAGAACCTCATCGTCCGCATGAGGGGCCACGACCAATATGCTATTGTTTTCCATTCAATGTTTCTATTTGTTGTTTTATTCTCTTTATCTCGTTCCGGAGCTTGAATATCTCGTACTGGTCGTAATAACCCAGACGGCTGCCCACCACGAGTTTCAAGTCCACAATCTTGTCATCCATATCAAATGCTTCATAATCGACAATCTCCACATACCCCTCTCCCGTCTGGACCACCGGATGCCCGGCCTTGCAAGCGACCACCCGCCCCACCACTCCTTTGGGGAATCCCGCTTCATGACTGTGTGTTTTCCATAGTACCACTTTGAAATCCCCTTGGAACGTGAACGCCCCCGGATACGGATGCGTGGCGGCCTTCACCTGTCTGTCTATCTTATAGGCGGGTTCTCCCCAGTCGACACAACCGTCCAACGGGGCCCGCCTGCCGTAAGCGCAAGCCTCACACTCGTCCTGGGGAGTGCCCCGCAATATTCCTTGTTTCAATTCCGGCAGCCAACGATCCAACGCCACATCAATCGTCCGGAATATCTTCTCCCCGACAGATTCCGCATCATCGTCCCCGTCCACCTCAAAAGGCTCCTGCGCATATATGTCCCCATTGTCCGCCTCTTCCGTCAACCTGAAAAAAGTGGCGGCACCTCCTTTCCGCTCAAGCACTAACCATGCCAACGGAGCCCGCCCCCGTCCTTGAGGCAAGCGGGTCGGGTGAAAACCGACACAGCCGTAACGGGGAATCGACAACAACTCACCGTCCACCAGTTGGGACAGACCAACAACAAACAACAACTCGACTCTCGACCGCCGAATCTGCTCCTTAACCTCCGTACCGTTCACCTTCTCAAAAGCGTGGTAAGGTATCCCGTTATGGGCAGAAATCTCGGACAGGCTGCGATAGCCACTCACGTTCCTCACACTCGCCGGCTCGTATCCCCAGACGGCTACCAATTCCATCCCATGAGCCAGTAAATTCTCCAATATACGGAGACTGCTGCCCACGGATCCTATCAATCCTATCTTCATCGTCTCAAAAATTTTTCCTCTCCCATGAACACCACCAATATCGTCCTTGCCACGATTTTGCAATCCAAAGCGAAGGAACACTCCCTCACGTATTTCACATCAAACTCCAGCCGCTCGTCCCACGAAAGATATATGTTCCCGTTCACCTGGGCAAGCCCCGTCATTCCCGGCCGGACTTCCAACCGTTCCCGGGCAGCTGGGTTGTTCTCATACAGGCTTGGCAATGCGGGGCGGGGTCCCACCACCGACATGTCCCCGAGGAACACGTTCAGCACCTGCGGTAACTCGTCAATTTTTAACCGACGCAACACACGCCCGACCCTCGTGACCTCCGCATTGTCCTTGTACACCTCCCCTACCGTTTTTCTTTCCTCGTTGGTCATCGTCCTGAACTTGTAAATTGAAAACTCCCTACCGTTCAACCCCACCCGCCTTTGCAGAAAGAATACCGGTCCCTGCGAATCCAATTTGATCAAAAGAGCGACAATCAACAGAAAAGGCCCAATTACCAATATAAATATTAGCGATATAAATATATCTACCAAACGTTTAAAGATTTTATTATACATAACCATCAATGAAAAGTAATACATCTATCAAATCTTTCCCCTTTACCTATAAACTATCAATCTATATATAACTCTGCATTTTTATATGTGAAGTTTTTCGATGCATTCAGAGAATTAAGACTCAATCTACTCCGGTATGCGGAATCTTTATAAAGTTGCATTACAAAATCCGCCATACCTGTTATATCATTCTTATCGAAACATTTCCCGTTATGATAGGTTGACACCAAACCGCTCAATTCCGATTTCTTCGGTGCGACACACAACAAAGGAGCCCCTACCGCCAGCAAATTATACGTTTTACTCGGCACGCTCGCTGTTGCCGTTTCGTCATTCAACGTCACGACCCCTACATCTGCCGCAGCCAACGAATATGGCAAAATCTCACTCGGCTGCCATGTCATGAATTTACAATTATTCAATCCATACTCTGCGGCAGTATTCTGTAGAAGTTCTTTTTTCTTACCTTCCCCTATCAAAAGAAAACAAATATCCTCACACCCCCTCAATTGATTCGCAATTTCTATTATCGCCTCTACATTATGGGTATATCCTATGTTTCCGGAATAAAGCACCACGAATTTACCCGCTAACCCATTGTTTAACACAAACCCATTCTTATTTTTAGCCAAGGGCTTCAACTGTTCCGATGCAGGCCAATTACAAACAATCTTTATTTTGGAAACCTCCACATATTTAGATAATTCCTCTTTCATCCCCTGGCTTAAAGTATAAACACATTCTGCCTTGCGAAATAGTATTTTATTACACCTTGCCCACCATTTATAAAATAAACTACTCTCCTTTATACCAACATTTCTCAATATCTCCGGATAAATATCATATACAATAATCGAAAATTTATTGCATAACAACAATGACAATAAATAACCCATGGGGGGATTTGTCACATAAACAATTTTATACCCCCTATATTTAAACAACAATTTCACAAAAATGCAAAGCGTTCCAAACAACCATGTATAAACACGCTTTAAGCCGGAACCCCTATCGTAAGCTATGATTCTGTCCACTTTGACTCTTGCGTCAAGCTCTCTCTCCGCTTTTTTTATACTTCCGGCGATAAGAACCACCTGTTTGTACCGCAAAAAATAAGCATTGACGATATCTATCGTCAAATAACCCGTGCTTTGATTAACAATTACGACATTATCTTCCATGATTTCCTCAATCAACACTCATCGATTTCTAATGACATCTCCCAACTCTACCGAAGTCATAAACTCTATGTCCGGCCATGTTTTCAGCATACGCCCAAGCAATTCTCCTAACTGTTTCAATCCTCTCGCCCTATTCTCTGGGTGTAAAAAACCGACATAATTCACTCGATGCGAACTGATGGTTGCCGGCTTATGCCACTTGAATGCGATTTCAACCTCTTTTAAACAATTACCGACCCAGTCCGTATTGGCCGGACTTTCCATGCTCGACGGCTCAAAGAAACAATTACGAGTCAAATAAATCTGTCCTAATTTATTTCTTTGTCCTAAAAAACGCACATTCCTCTTATACTGTCCATTGCCTAATGGTTCTCTCTGTATCTTCCCCGAATTAATATATTCGACTCCGTTATTTTTCAGAACAGACTCCAAGGAATTATTAAACGGACCGTTGGTAGGCACGAAATACTTAGAGCGGTAGCCATACAACTTCTCAAACAAACCAAGACCAGTACTCAATACTTCCGCCATATAAGGAAGATCCTCCGCCGTGTCCAAATCAAATGCCGCTTGAAAATTCGGAATGGGTTCTCCATTTATACCATTATAAATACCCGTAACCCCATTTTCAAATGCCAACAACGTGGAACGGTGCCCTTCCCTCAATGCCCGCAACCAACGTTGCACGTTCAAATGCTCTCGCCCGTGGAATATAGGTACAAACAACCGCTTCTCTATTCCCTCCTTCCACAATTCATACACCCTGCTATGGGCAGGATACCGTTTCAATGTCTCCGTGTATGGTTCATAAAAATACGTCGTATACCCGCTTTCCTTTATCTTTTCAAATACCGGATTAGCCACGACATTCACCCCCGTCATAACCGGCGGCCTGCCATTCTTGTCTTTATATTGAGCGAGTGTTTCAAACAGGCGTTCCAAATCCTCATTACACTCCAAAGAATCATATATGTTATAATGATTGCGGTCTTCTCTCATACCGGCCTTCAACAAATTGTCAAAAGCCTTCAAGGACGACATCCGGATACTGCCCCAATCGTCCGACTCTATTACCACAATCTTCCTGTTCGTGCGCCAACCGGGTATATTGCTTACATGGACCGCCAACAATGATTTCAACGTGTTCTTATACATAATTACACCAACGAATTATAGAGTTCTATATAATCTTGAAAACGTTCATTTTTATCAAAAAGAGCCTCCGCCCGTTGCCTGCACGATACCGAATAACGCTCCTTTCCGCCATTCAATATTTTCGATACAGCTTGATATAATGCGGTCACATCCCCTTTGTTCACCACAATCCCCGTGTCCGGAGAAACAGCTTCGGGACTTCCCCCCGTATTGTAAGTGACCACTGGAGTCCCGCAAGCCAACGCTTCAATGTTCGTTGTAGGGAAATTATCCACCCACGTCGGATTCACAAAAACATCCGCTATCGAATATAAAGAAGCCAACTCTTCCACATTTTCTGTTCGGCAGACGCCTTTTATACTCCGAGGCAAAGTCTTAATCTGTTCTTTGTTTAAACCGACCAACACGATTTGTTCGTCATTCGCCAACAAATCCCCCAACCGTACGAAATCCGAAAGTCCTTTCCTTTTATTCCATGTACTTGCTACTCCCAATATTATCCTTTTGCCTGGTTCCAAACCATACTTCGTCCTCACATTTGTATCTGTTTTCGGTTTGAACACTTCTAGATTCACTCCATTACGAATCACTTTCACCGGATATGAACTAAAAAAAGATTGGTGTACGATTCGCTCCAACCAATGAGACGGAGTTACAAAAGTGATGTTAGGCACAGAAGTAAACAGACGTCTTTTCTTCAGAAAATTCTCTTTGGAACGATCAAGAAACAAGGAAGCCGGATATCCTTTCCGATTGGGACATTGGCAACACGATATTTTCCATTTGTCGCAATTCACAAAATCAAAATGAGAACAATGTCCGGTCAGCGGCCAGCAATCATGCAGCGTCCATACAATAGGTACACCCGCTTGTTTCAAATAATCAAAAAGGCACGCCACATGAAGATAATATCCATGTATATTGTGAAGATGAATGATGTCCGGCTTTATTTGTCGCAATTTGTCCACAAACTCCTTTGTCGCCGATTTGGAGGCGAATCCATGATTGTCAAACAACCTTGACACCAACCAATGAAGTTTCACATCTACACCTGTTCCTATCTTTATTACATTCAAATGGCTATTGTAGTTTTTACGTCCATAAGCAATATAACTTTCATAACCGCTCTGCTGGGCCAACATGCCTATCTCCTCGGCTATTCGCCCGGTACTACCACTATTCGCCGTCGCATTGATTTGTAACACCTTCTTCATAATCAAAGAGATTCTATCCTACTTTATCATGAATCCTTCTTCCAACTTAAATAAGTTTTTCATCTATCAACAACCAAATGCTCTCTTATTATTTTCATTTGATACTGCGGAGTCCAATAATTGTCTATCTCATGGTAACAATCCCGACGAACCTCTTCCCGATTTTGGTGTGACTTAAACCAAACGACAATACTATCCACCATAGACTCCACATCGTTATATTTGAAAAACGTCCCCGTCCGACCCTCAAGAATGGCCTCGAATTCCGGCATCTGATACGGGAAATTGTCATGTGTCGCCACCGGAGTTCCAAAAACCATCACATGCATGGCGGTCAATCCTACATTCCCCGGCGACACACACAAGTCCGCATTGTAGATCAACTTCGCATTCACCTTCTCGTCATAACAAGCTCCATAAAACCACACGTTTTTCTCCAAACCGTATTCCCTTACCAATCCTTGCAAACGCTCCCTTTCCACTCCGTCTCCGATCAGTGTCAAATTGCACTCCTCCCCCTTGTCATTCAACCACCTCAAAGCCTCTATTAACAAATCCAACTTTTTCACCGTTGTCAAACGACCTATAAAAATAAGATTCCTAGCCCTATTTCCAAAATGCTCCCAAAACACACCCGTTTCCGTCAATTCCTCTCGTAATGCTTTTTGCTCCTCATAATTTAAAGAATTGTGTATCACAAACAACTGATCTGCCCGAAATCCCTCTTTTATCATCAATTTCCTCGCATAGTTTCCATACAAAAATATCCCATCCGCCATCTTAAAAAATCTCTTTTTCAACCACCTTTTCAACGCTCCTTCTTTCCCATACCACCCATGACTCCAAAAATACACCCGTCTATGAGGATAGAACCATCTCACAAGTCTAACAAAGAGCCACGTCGACAAACAATACACCTCTCCCAACACAAAGTAAGTAGAATATTCTTTTTTTCGTACAAGTTTCAATACCCCTTTCTGAAAATACCACGGTGTCCGTCCCACGAACTTGTTTTGTAATATCTCCACATGCTTCAACACAGATAAATCGAATCCCTTTATATCTGTAGAGTTATTTCCAAAAAACCATTCACAATCATACTCTTCATCAATCAACCGATATATTCTCTCTCTGTATCGTGGTGCAAAATTGTATATCAGGCACAATTCCTTTTTATCTTTCATATCTAAAATTGTTCTCTATAAAATTTCCCCATATCATCTATCGCTTTTTGTGTCCACGTATGAAAAATACACCCAGCGGGCGTCAATGTCATTTCTCCAAAAATCACGCCTTCACCACTATCATACAAATCCACACGAACCAAATCCATTCCCGTACACAAAACCGTCGCTATATTTACCATTTCTATCAAATGCTCAGGCCTTTCTATTTCCTTAAACCCTCCTTTCTGATATTCTTTCAACGGCTTCCAGTCCAATGAATACGGGGCATAATCCGCATGACCGCTCTCCCTATTTCCACAAGCCAGCACACAAAATGGCTTACCTTTCAAGCACATGAATTTGTAGTCACACGGGAAACCGCCATGCGAATCCTGTATAAATTCCTCACAAACAATCTTTCGCTTGATATAATTATAATGTGTCTCAGCATAAGAATATGCAGGTCTATTCATCCATCCCGTCAATTTTTTCACGATTTCCTCCTTGTCAAGCTTGTCCTTGTCTCTACAAATGATATTCATCCCAGCTCCATAATTCATTTTCAAAGCAAAGGCTTGTGGCAATTTTTCAAAATCTATATCCTGGGCATCGTCCCATACTCCTACCAACGGAATCAGAATCTTCTCCAAACCCTTTCGTTTCACATAATCCCGCACCGCATATTTGTCCGCCAAATATGCGATTTTACAAAACTCTCCGTCAAGTAATTTACGTATCCATATCTCCGAAATATCTCGAGGATGCCTCAAATGCAAAACGCTTCCGATTATGAAAATAAGACAACCTGAAAAACAAACTTGGAGAATAACGAGACACTATTTCCGAAATCAACGACTTTATCATTTTATCTGATTAAATATTACCAACAACTAACTACAAAACAAATCTCATTCAATGGCACGAGACTCAATCCAAATACTCTTTTGTCTGAATGAACATTTACAATAATATTGCCCCAAACAGAAATATGCCATAAACACCGCAGAGCCTGGAGAATAAGGATATGTGTATTCAAAAAGACTTACAACAAGAGGAACGATAAATACAAAACATCCCAACATATCTGCCTTATTCTTATTCCTAAGAATATTTCTTTCCCCTATTTCAAATATCAACCTTAAATAAAACAAAATCAATAAGCATCCGCCCAATAAACCATAATTCTCCAATGTATATAATAAATAATTATGAACATTCCCATGATGATAATTTTCTATTGAAGCATATAAACCTCCCAACAAACCATGTTTTTCTATAAAATCCAAACTCGCCCCATAAGTATTCGTACGTCCCGCGCTAACAGAATTCAAATCCGTAACATCATAATTTGCAAAAAGAGCATTATACACAAACTCTCCTAACGGAGTAAAAATTAAAACTAAAACAACAAGCACACCACTCCACAGCAACATACCCAATTTACGCTTATAAAAAACGAAATAAACAATCAATCCTACCAAGATTGCCACTATGTTAGCCCTCGCCCGGAACACACAAATACATAAGAACAGTAAAAATGCCATCCCCCAATAATAACATTTATTAATATTCCTGTTTGTATTATTCCCTTCAAAAAAAGACACGAAAAAACCTGTTGATAAAATCGGAGCGATCTGATTCTTGGGCACCGGCATATATAAATCATTTATTACAAACCCACTGCCATAAGTGAATATAATTGAAATTCCTGAATACAACGTACCCCAAATAAACAGATTCAATATCCGTCTATATTGTTTTTGTGTCAACTCCATAAGAGATATCACAACAAACATGACAACCATTAACAAATCCACAATTGGACTCCAATTCACACTTGCTCCGACAATCACCAACAAACCTAGCAAGACAATTTCCCCTACGACTGTCAACATAAGACATCTCCATATTCCGATAGCCCACATTTTCTTCATGTTCTGACACGAAAGTAAAAACAACAATCCTGTTACAATCATCACCAACAAACGAAATTTCTCATACCCCCCACCCAATCCTATCGGAGATAACTGTACTACCATTGTGATCAATAGCAACATGAGCAATATAATCCTGCATTTAGAGAAAATGAAATTTATCATATCCCCCTATTTCTTATCTGTTTAATCTTGTTCCACATCCTGTCTAATATCCCATTTACAATTTCTTTCTCATCAGGACACAAGCCAACGAAGTATAAGGTCAGCCAATATGCAGTTATAGAAATCCCAAAGGTTACAATTATCCCCCACAGACCTTCTACATTCTCATGACACCAAAAAGTAAAAACAAAAGCCATCAACACCGGCAATAACAAACGCATCATCACTCGTTCCCAAAAATCTCGTAATCGAAGTCCTCCCGTATATTTTATTACAAAAATCCTACTTAATGCTCCCAAAGACTCAAACATCACAAAAATCACAATTGCTGTAACCGCAGGAAAACCCGACCTCAAAAACACATAAGAAACAGGAAGAGCCGCCATTCTTAATGTAGACACAATCACACTAAACCATTTAATCTTTCCAATAGCCTGATTGGCATAAACCAGTCCTCTTGTTAATTGCTCTATTAATGTCGCAATTATCAATAGTCGCGCAAATAAAACAGTTCCATCTGGCACTTGCTTTAACCATAAACTTAACACATCCGGCATCGTAAATATCAGCGGGATTACTAACATTGCAATCATTGAAAAGCCGAACTTCCCTGCTATTAATGAAAGACGTAACATTCTCTGACGATCTCCACCCCCTTCGCTCTTCATTATCTGCGGCTTCATGGAGTCTATCACGGATGCGGAAATAGTGTACACTTGTCCTTCCACTTGTCGAGCGACAGCAAAAGCAGCGTTTATTCGCACCCCAAAAAACAAATTTAACAAAACAGAATACCCCTGCCGAGAACATATCACACTCAATGTGTCCAAAAACGTCCAGCCAGCAAAATCTGTCAATTCTTTCATCCCTTCCCATTTTAATCGAGAAATAGATATTTTGGATTGCCCCTTATACCGCCACGAACAGTAAAAAACGTAACACAAAAAATTAACAAAACTAATTAACGACACTAACAAACCATAAACCAACAATTTATGCGTAAAACAATACAATAATGACACTGCAATAAACAATTTTATTAATGCATCCATTATTGTTATACAAGCCAAAGCAAAAAAATTCTCATGGGCAATAATCAATGCGCTATAAGGCGTAGAACAAACCGTCATAAACATGGAAAACACCATGAAACGATACACCCATCGGGCGTCTATTTGCTGTGTCTGCGGAATATTTAAGAAACCATCAAAAAGAAAAAACTCCGCTAACAACATCAAAACTGCTAGTCCACCGGCAACAAAGAGATGCAACCAAAAACAATTATTAAATACTTGGATTTGCCGTTCTCTATGATTACGTCCTAACTCGACAGAAATAAACCTATTGGACGTCTGAGTCAACGAGGCCGTTATAAATCCTAACATTCCAATAACACCCGCCAGCAAATCATACGTACCATATCCCTCTGTACCCAACGCTTCAAGTACATACCGCGTTGAAAAAAGAGCTGCGATAGCAACAACAACAATCCGGGCATACTGTATTATTGTATTAACTATAACCCTACTCGCCGTACTCATGATTTAAAAATGATAAATTTCCCCTCCTTAATTTCAACGTATAAAGTAGAGACCATTGCAAAGAATCTTGCTCGACGCAGAAATTTTGGCAACTTCTCGCCAATATCCTCATGTTACTTTTTAGTATTAATCCTTAACCCCATACCGACAGGCATAAGGAAAATATCCACAAACAAAACTATTTATCTTAAATTGAAACGCCCAGATCCCTTAGCATCGTATTCAAATCACAAAACCTAACCCCCAATGCGTTACACACGTCCGGAATCTTCACCCGCCTTTTACACAAAGGATCCGATGTTTCGTAGGTCACTAAAACCATACTTTTTGCGGCGGCTGTCGCCACCAAATAAGCGTCCGCCACATTCGCAAATGTCAACTTTGCCGTCTCGCTATACACAGAACTGACAGAAACCCATTTCTGCGCATTGGCATATTGTCCCATCACCTCTCCATCCAATGGCAAATAAAAATCTTTCGGCGCATTCCGCTTCATCCAAGAAGTCAACTCGTCCGCTCCCCTGACAATCTCCTCTTTTACCTTTTCACTCGAAAACACATACCCCGCATCCATCACCTCTTTCATCTTCTCCCAAAATGTGGGCCAGACATCCATCGGCATCTCGTTCTTTGAGCGGATCAATATGTTCGTATCAAGCAAATATCTCATAACTTCTCAAATGTTATTCGCCATAAAATGTTCATACGTCTTGCCGTAAAGCCCCGTCAACCGGTATGCCTCCGTGTAATCAAGCTGGCGACTGTTCACGGCGTTGCGGACATGGATGGCGAATAATCGTCCCACCCGCTTCACGCTCGTCAAATAGAAGTCTCCCCCTCCGCCTTCTCTTTTCATCACCGGACGTTGGCTGTATTTCTGCCAAAAAGCACGATATTCCTCATCCGTCAACAATTTCAAATCATGCGCCCGCCGGGCAATAACAAGCTCGCTTACTTTGAACCGGTGAGCCGCATATTTTATATTTCCATTCCACACCTCCCGCAACACAATTGCCGGAACCAAAAACTCCGCCGCCACCCGATCACAATAAACCTCCACCCGGTCATCACTGACGACTTCCTCTCCGGCATGCCCCGCACTGACGCCCAACATCAAATGAGCAGTCTCGTGTATCAAAGTGAACATCTGGGCAGTCTTGCTGTCCGTGCTGTTCACGAAAATATATGGGGCCACATCGCTCACCATGGCGAACCCCCGGCACGATTCCACACTCAATTTGCGATGCGTGTTGTTACCCACCACGCCGTTATACGCCAAAAACACTCCCGCATCCTCCAATTGCTGTGTCAACACCCCGACCGCCACATCCACAGACGCCAAGCTAAACGCCCAACGAGGCTCCAACCGCAATTCTTGACGTAAGCGTGCCACCGCTTCCCCTACCGGCATGTCCAAGCGCACCGTCTTCACAAGACGACAAACGTCTATCCCGTTCTCGACCAAATAGTCTTCCAGCCAATCCTGACGTCCCCGCACACTCATCACCGTGTCGTACACGTTCAAATCAAAACGCTCAAACCTCCCAGCTTTTCCTCTAAACATGGGAAAAGGGAGTTTCTCCTCCGGAACCTGTTGAAGAAAAAGATAACCAAAAGGCACATGAAACTTGGCGGCAAAATTTTCCAACTGGCTAACCGTTGGAGCCTTCTCGCCGGACAACCATCCCTCCAATGCCGGGAACACCGACACGGCCTCCTCTTCGTGAAAACCTGCCCGTTGAAAAGCCCAACGAAGCACGTCCGTCCGTATGTTGTCAAGTCTCGTTATTGCCATAAATGCGCTACTTATCTTTGGAACACAAAGATATGACTTATTTCTTATCTTGCAATGATAAGACAAAATAAACTTACCCTATGCACTCGTACTCGAACCCGTTCCGCCTCATCTCCTCCCGGTCGTAGATGTTCCGCCCGTCTATCACCACGTTACCCCGCATCGTCTTGCGCAAAACCTCCCAGCTCGGAACACGGAACTCCTTCCACTCCGTGACCAGCAACAAGGCGTCCGCATCCACCACCGCCTCGTATTTGTCCCGGCAATAAACCACCTTGTCCCCGATACGCCTCTTGCACTCCTCCATCGCCACCGGGTCGTATACCCTCACCACACAGCCCGCCTCCAGCAACAAGCCTATCAGCACCAGCGACGGGGCCTCACGCATGTCGTCCGTCTCCGGCTTGAAGGCAAGCCCCCACAACGCAACCGTCTTGCCCCTCAAATCCCCACCGAAATGACGGAACAGCTTCTCGAACGGCACTCGCTTCTGGCTGTCGTTCACCTCCTCCACCGCCTTCAGCACACGCATCCCGTAACCGTTCTGCTCCGCCGTCTTGATCAACGCCTTCACGTCCTTCGGGAAACAACTGCCGCCATAACCGCAGCCCGGATAAAGGAACTTCGCACCGATACGGCTGTCGCTCCCGATTCCCTTACGAACCATGTTCACGTCAGCTCCCACCAGCTCGCACAGGTTCGCCATGTCGTTCATGAAACTAATGCGGGTAGCCAGCATGGAGTTCGCCGCGTATTTGATCATCTCCGCGCTCGGGATGTCCGTGAACAACATACGGTCGTTCGTCAGCATGAAAGGACGGTACAGCCTCGTCATCACCTCCCTCGCGCGCTCGCTCTCCACTCCCACCACCACTCGGTCAGGACGCATGAAGTCCTCCACAGCCGCACCCTCCTTCAAGAACTCCGGGTTGCTCGCCACGTCGAAATCGACCTCCACACCACGCTTCTCAATCTCCTCCTGTATCGCCGCCTTCACCTTCCTCGCCGTGCCAACCGGCACCGTGCTCTTCGTCACGAAAACCACGTGCTTTTTAACATTTCGCCCCACCGTCCGGGCGACCTCCAGCACGTAATGCAGGTCCGCACTGCCGTCCTCGTCCGGAGGAGTCCCCACGGCGCTGAACACCACCTCCACGTCGTCCAGGCACTCCCGCAGGTCCGTCGTGAACCGCAGCCGTCCCGCCTTGGCGTTCCT
>CALUHX010000035.1 GCA_944320555.1 uncultured Butyricimonas sp.
TTTCCGAACAAGTTTTGTTTGAATCCGTTGTCTTTCAGAGGCTCTCGGTCGTCCACGTTCCCCGGCGTGAGCGTCCACTGTATTATCTCGCCCCGGTCGTTGATCACGATGTGCAGTTTGAATCCGTAGAACCATCCCATTGAGCATTTGCCGACGGCCGCCCATCCCCTCATTGTCCTGTGGCCGCGGGCGCGCTTGATGTGGCACGAGGCCAGCGGGGTGGAGTCGATGATCGACACGCCCGTGCATTTGCCCAGAGCGCATGTCTGGAGGAATAGCAGGAGGTGAAGGCCGACCTTGGCCTGTCTCTCGACGAAGCGGTTGTAAGACAAAAGCTTGGGGAATTCATTGCGCATGTGCCTGCACACGTGGCCGAGATAGAACGCCTTGAGGTCTCGGTACCGCATGGTATGAAACAGCACAAGGATGGTCATCACCTCGCTGTCGGACATGAGGCACGGACGGTTCCGGCGACGCTTGCCGCGGGAGTCCAGCGCATGTTTCTTCAATTCGGGCGCCAAATATTTACAGAACTCGTCCAATATGCAGAAAATTTCTATTAATTTTACCTCTGTCATGGGAATGGATGTTTTTATGTAATTTGTTAGTTATCAGTCATAAAATACAGAAAATATTCCATTCCCACAACTTTTTCTAAGACTTTCTTATACCGAACTCACGTTATTTCAATGGCGGTGGGGTCGGCCATCGTTAAGATAGTTAGGAAGGATAGCCCGTGTTTTTGTTGTTTCGTTCCGCATCATTCACGTCTTGTCCGCTTATTGGTTTATGGGGATAAGACGTGAGTGGCGCGGAAGTGACAGAGAGGGACCTGTGCCTTGCGGCGGTTTTCAGTATTTGAAGGAACTGCCGCCGAGGAATTCTCTCAGAATGGAGGTTGGTGGTATTTCCCTGGTGGGGATGGCTTGCACGTAGGAGAAGAATTTCAGTAACCGGAGAGCTTTGGAGTGCTCCGGGTATTTTGATTGCACTTCGGCAAGCAGGGGCACGGCCTGTTGCTTCAAGGCTCCCAGTTCGTAGGCCAGGGCGGAATTGAACATCACGTCTGCTTCTTCTTGGTAAGGCACAATGTGCCGCTGCTCGCCGGAGAGGACGCTTTCCCAGCGCTTGAGGGTCTCCAGTGCCGTGTATCCTCGGTAGCGGTGGTCGCGCACCATGCGGCGTATCAATCGGTTGTCGGATGGGTTGATGATGTTGTGGTTGTCGATGGAAATGGAAGTCAAGGCCGAGACGAATATTTTGAACAGGCATTCGCGAGGAAGGAGGGCGGTCAGTCGGGGATTAAGCCCGTGGATGCCTTCCACGATGACGACGTTGTTCTTGGAGATTTTGAGTTTCTCCCCGTCATAGTACCGTTGCCCGGTTTCGAACGAGAATTTGGGAATCTCCACTTCCTCTCCTTTTAGCAGACGGGTGATGTTGTCCGTGAAGGTGGCGATGTCCAATGCGTCGATGGTCTCGAAGTCGTATTCTCCGTTGGAGTCCTTCGGGGTGTTTTCCCGGTTCACGAAATAGTTGTCCAGCGAAAGGGTCACGGGCCGTATGCCGTTCACGAAAAGCTGGATGGCCAACCGTTTGCTGAAAGTCGTTTTTCCTGATGATGAGGGCCCGGCTATCAGGATGACTTTTACTTTTTTGTGTTTTTTCTTGATGAGGTCGGCGATGTGCGATATTTTTTTCTCGTGCAGGGCCTCGCTCACTTTGATGATTGTGCCGGCGTGTTTTCCCTCGATGGAGCGGTTGAGCTCTCCGACATTCGTGATGTCCATGATTTTTCCCCATCGCTTGTATTCGCTGAACGTGTTGAACAATTTTTCTTGGGGGATGAATGGCAACACTTTGTCCGGCTGATGACGGTCGGGGAGCATGAGCAGCAATCCGTCCTTGTAACGGAGGATGTCAAAGACTTTCAGGCAACCGGTGGTGGGGACAAGTGTGCCGTAGAAGTAATCCAGCGTGTCGTCGATGGAGTAGACCGAGGTGAACATTTTGCCGCGGGAAGTGAGGAGCGCGGCTTTGTCTTTCAAGCCTTCGCGCCGCAATTGCCGCACGGCTTCGTCGGTCGGCGTTTCCGTTCGCCCGATTTCGATGTTGGCCCCGACCAGCCGCGACATTTCCTGCTTGATGGTGGCGATGCGTTCGGGGGTGAGGATGAAATCCTTGTTCGCCATGCGGCAGAAAATGCCGTTTGATATGTAGTATTCTACGGCGATATTCTTTTTGGGATATAGGTTTTTGACGGCCTTATACAGCAGAAAGATAAGCGAGCGCGCGTACATGCTGTAGCCGTCGAGTGATGTCAGGTCGATGAAATTCACGTATTTGGGATTGTATAGCTCGTAGTGGAGGTCTTGAATCTCATTGTTCACCAAGGCTCCCAGTATGTGGTTGTGGTTTGTGGGGAACACGATTTGCTTGAACTCTTTCAAACTGGTCCCGTTGGCGATGGTGTATTCCTTGCCATTGTTTTCGCAGATGACGATTATCTTGTTTTTTTCCATGGCTTTTCGATTAAAGTGGTATATGAGTTCTTCGTGCAAATTGTGTGCCGCTGTTTTTATTTGTAGGCTTCCTTGTTCACGGGAATGCGGACGTAATACGTTTTGTGTTTGTTGTTGCGCAGCGAGGTGTTTCGCAGCCAGGGGTTGAAGCGCTTCAGCGTTTTGTATGAGATTCCGTGCCGCTGGGCGAAGTCTGTCCAGCTTTTGACGTTTCCTTTCACGGCGATTCGCTCGCAAGGCTCCGGTTCGTATTTGACGGACACGAAAAAGTCGTAAAGCGTGGGATTTTCGATGATTTGTTTGAGCGCCAATATCCGGTAGACATACCTTGCGGTTTCGGAGTTGAGCAGCAGGTCGTAATAATCGTCTTCCTTTTGGGCTTTCATTTGGCGGGTCAGCATGTTCATGCCGCCGTTGTACGAGGCGGCGGCCATGGTCCATGACCCGAATTTCTTGTACGCCTTTTTCAGATAGGCGCATGCGGCGACGGTCGATTTCTCGATGTCGTAGCGTTCGTCCACATCCCGGCCGACTTCCAGTTTGAGTTCTCTGGCAGTGCCCGGCATGAGTTGCCACAGGCCGACGGCCCCTGCCGGGGACACGGCTGATGCGTTGAGGTTGCTTTCTATGACGGCCAGATATTTGAAGTCGTCGGGGACGCCTTCTTTTTTCAGAATGGGCTCTATGACAGGGAACGTTCTCGGTATTTTTTTCAATATTTGTATCGTGCTGGAATGCAGGTAGGTGTTGGTGATTAATTCCCGCTTGAACGATTCCGTGACATCCACGCGCTCCAATGGAACCCGCTCGCCTGCCAAATAAAAGGAGTCGGGGAAATAAACGTCCGATGGTTTCAGCATGGGAATGACGGGTCGCGTGTAAGCGGCTTTTAAGTTTTGGTTCTCGCGATAGAGATAAACGATTCCTGCCGTGTTCGCGCACGTGACGAGGAATAGGACGAAGATGACGATGTTCTTTTTCACGTTGTGTTTTGTTTTTACCGCCCGAAATTACTGAATTTTCCGGAGATTCCATCGTAGGAAACGTTTTTTCGGGGCGATACGGTATATTTTGTGGAATAAAGTAGTAATTTCGTAGATTGGAAATTAAAAATTAAGAGCGTATGACAATAGAAGAGCGTGTTAGCAAAGGAATCATGGCAGCCATGAAAGCTAAGGATACAATTCGGTTGGAAGTTTTGCGGAATATCAAGAAAGTGATTTTGGAAGCGAAGTCCGCTCCGGGGGCTCCTTCCGAGTTGCCTGATTCGGATTGTGTGAAAATGATTCAGAAACTGGCCAAGCAAGGAAATGACGCCGCCGGGATTTACAAGGAGCAGGGAAGGGAAGATTTGTATGTCCATGAAATGGCCCAAGTGGAAATTTTGAACGAGTTTCTGCCCAAGCCGTTGAGCGACGAGGAATTGGCGGCGGCCTTGAAAGCGATTATCGAGCGTGTGGGAGCTGTCTCGGCCAAGGACATGGGCAAAGTGATGGGCGTGGCCACGAAAGAGTTGGCCGGGGTCGCCGACGGGAAAGCGATTTCCGCCAAAGTGAGGGAGCTTTTGGCTTGAGCGGGCGGAGTCGTCCAGATTATTGGTTTGTTCTATGCTTTGATTGAAAATAAGTATGGGATTCATGGCTGTCGCCATAAAATAATTGCCGATATTTGTGAAAAATGTAATGGCGAGAAAAAATACGTTGAAAATTATCAAGTGGATTAGCGATTATGACAATGAATGTAAAAGACTGGGTCGCTGCCGTTATCAAGCAGGACGAGATAGACAAATATTTGATTGGCGGGAAAGATTTCATCGACGAGGGAAAGATTTACGACGATTTGGAAAAGCAGAAGAATCCGGACAGGCAACGGGTGCGGGACATATTGCAAAAATCGTTGGAGGTGAAGATTCTGACACCGTCGGAGACGGCTGCGTTGCTGAATGTGGAGGACCCTGAGTTGTTGCGGGAAATGGAAGAGGCCGCCTTGGAGGTGAAACGCAAGGTGTATGACAACCGGATTGTGTTTTTCGCTCCCCTTTATCTTTCCAATGTTTGTGTGAACAGTTGCAAGTATTGCGGATTCCGAGCCGAGAACAAGGAGGAGAAGCGCCACGTGCTCACGATGGACGAGGTGCGTTCAGAAACAGGCGCGGTCATCGACGAGGGGCACAAGCGGATGATTGCCGTTTATGGCGAGCATCCCCTGAGCGGGGCGGATTATATCGCCGAGTCGATTTCCACGATTTATTCCGTGAAGCGGACGACTCCTTCGGGAAATGGGTTCAATAATATCCGGCGCGTGAACGTGAATGCGGCTCCGATGGAGATTGCCGATTTGAGAAAGTTGTGGAGAGTGGGCATTGGGACTTATCAAGTGTTCCAAGAGACTTACCATCACGCCCGTTATGCCGAGTTGCATCCGGCGAACACGGTGAAAGGGAATTACCGTTGGCGGTTGTACGCTTTGCACCGCGCCATGGATGCCGGAATTGACGATGTGGCGATGGGAGCCTTGTTCGGTTTGTACGAGTGGAAGTTCGAGGTGATGGGATTGCTTTATCACGCTTTGGATTTGGAACGACAGTTCGGGATTGGACCCCATACGGTTTCTTTCCCGCGCATGCAGCCGGCTCCGGGGTCTTTCCTGAGCGAGCATTCTCCCTATTTGGTTTCCGACGAGGCCACTCGGCGTTTGGTCACCGTTTTGCGTTTGGCCATCCCGTATAGCGGGTTGATTGTCACCTGTCGCGAGGAGCCCGGATTGAAACGGCAGTTGATACATTTGGGATGCACGCAGACGGATGCCTCTTCGAAGCTGGGCATTGGGGCCTATTCCTTGAATCTGAAGCAGGAGGACAATCCGGACAAGGTGCAGTTCATGCTGGGTGATCAACACACCTTGGACGAGGAGGTGAGAGCTTTGGCCGAGGACGGCATGATTACTTCCTTCTGTACCGCCGGATATCGTTGCGGACGAACTGGCGACAAGATTATGAATTTGTTGGAAAAGGGAGTGGAGGGGAAGTTCTGCAAGTTGAACGCCGTCTTGACTTTCCGGGAATACCTGAACGATTACGCTTCGCCTGAGACACGGGCTGTCGGCGAGAAGTTGATAGAGCAAGAGTTGAGGGAGATAGAAGCCACGCCGTTCTTCACGGAGAAAAAATTGTTGCCCACGTTCCGTTCCTATTATGACCGCATCGCCCGAGGGGAACGTGATTTGTATATGTGATATGAATAAGAGAATCCTCCTTGAGAGGATTCTCTTATTCATTGAAAGGCAATTCCAGCGTGATGCGTTCGGCTTCTTGCTTGCGTTTGAGCTTTTCCCGCTCGCCTTGGCGGAACACGTAAACAAGTCCGTAATGTTCGCATTTTTGGCGGCGTTCCTCTTCGTCCGCGATAGAAGAGAAAAAGGCCTCGATGTCGTTCCATAGGGTCAGGATATACTCGTCGGCTTCGGTCCGGAACTGGGCGACTTCTGCGCTGCATCGCGCCGAGTTGTGTTGGAATTGTTTTTGTGAGGTATAGGCTTGTTTGAAATTTTCATAGTTTACTTTTACAAGAGCGATGGATGGACTGTATATCGGGTTGCCGCCTCCGTTGCGGATGCGTTCCGTTTCTCCGGAGATGATGCGGGCTCCCCAGTCCAGCAGGTCTTGGTCGGAAACGAGGGACGGGAGCCGCGTGTCGTCTTCCGCTATGCCGTAATATGTGCGGGCCGCGGGTTTCAATTCCCCTCGGATAATCGTGAAATTCAGTACTTGCAGAAAATGGGATATATATAATTTCGCTTTTCTCGTGTATTCTGCGTATTTCCGGCTGTTAGTGTTTTGTTTGTCTCTGGCGCATTGCGAGTTCGTGATGGCCGTTTTGAATTTGGGCAAGAAGAATTCTATTTTTTGGCGGAGGGCCAAAGGAAACGGCAAGTGGTGTATGTCGGAAAGGTCCTCGGCATTCAAGGCGGTTTCCAATGCCCTTATCCTTGCTGCGTCCGTGTTGGGTAATCTTCTGTAAGGCATGGCTTTGAGTGTTGTGATAACTGTTGCTGTTTCTAAATGCGAAGATAGTGAAACATGTGTTGTGTTTCAATATTCGCAATCAAAATTTGTGGATATTTAATCTGTTTTTAATGTCGTTTGCATATATAACAGACGATGAAAATGACCAAGAACACAAGGACAATGGTGACTCCGGACGGAGTGTTTAAGGGTACGGACAAAAATAACCCGATGAGAGAGCCTAGGCAACTGACAAGAGTGGAAAGCCACAGTTGCCGGGTGAAGTTTTTATAGAACATGCCGGCTACCGCTTGGGGAATCGTGAGGTAGGAGATGACAAGAATGATTCCCGCCAGTTTCATGCACAGCACGATGCACAAGGCGACAAGGGCCGTGATTCCCCATTCGACGGAGGCGATGGGGATGAAATGGGAGCGGCAGTATTCTTTGTCGAACGCAATGTAGAAAAGCGGGCGGTGGAATTTGCAAAAGAAGAGGACGATGGCGGCACAGAGCAGGGTGGATAAGGTGACTTGCCCCGTGGTGACAGTCAAGATGTTGCCGAAAAGGTAAGACAGTAGATTGGGGGCGTATCCCGGGGTTAGGTAGATAAAAAGAACGCCGAGGGCCATTCCCGCCGACCAGAAAATGCCGATGAGGGAGTCTTCCTTGAATTGCTTTTTGTCTGACAAATATGAGATGCCGAATGCCGCGGCAAGGGCGAACACCGTGGCTCCGAGCAGGGGGGCCAATCCTAAGAAGTAGGCCAGTCCCAGGCCGCCGAAGGAGGCGTGGGTGATTCCCCCGCTGATGAACACCATTCGTTTGGCCACGATGTAGGTGCCGATTAATCCACAACTGACACCAATCAGCAGGGTGCAGGCAAGGGCGTTTTGGAAAAAAGTGTAGTTTAGAAGGTCGAACATGGTTTTAATGTTTTGTGTCGTGACGCAGCAATACCCGGTGGGGGACGGGGCCGTGGGTGAGCAGCTCTATCGGGCAGTTGTACAGTTCCATTTGTTCCGGAGTGATGAGATTGGAGTCATGGTAATAAAGCGTGCGGTTCACGCAGGCGATGGTTTTCACGTAGGAGCAAATCGTTCCCAGGTCGTGCGACACCATGACGATGCTCATCCGGTGGTTCAAATCGTTCAGAAGGGAGTAAAATTCCTGCTCGAATTTGGAATCCACATAGGTGGAAGGTTCGTCCAAAATCAAGACCCGGGGGGAGGAGATGATGGCCCGGCATAGAAACACCCGTTGCATTTGTCCTCCGGAAAGTTCTCCGATGGGGCGTTCCCGGAAATCGCCCATGCCGTAAGTGGCGAGCAGCTCGTCGGCTTTGGCCTTGTCTTGGCGGGTGTACCTCCGGAATATTCCTTTTTCCGAGAGAAGGCCGGAAAGCACCACCTCGCGCGTGCTGATGGGAAAGCGGGCGTCGAACCGGCTGTTTTGGGGAAGATAGCCGAACAGGGCTTGTTTGGCCCCGTGGTAAACCACCTCCCCGGCGGTCGGCTTGAGCAATCCGAGAATCACTTTCAGCAGTGTGGTTTTCCCTCCTCCGTTGGGACCGATGATTCCCACGAAATCCTTGTCCCGTATCGTGAAGTTCACGTCATGCAGGACGGTCGTTCCCTCGTATGCCGCCGAGATGTTTTTTAATTCCACAATCTCTTCCATTCCGTTCACTCCATTTCTTGGTTGATGATGTTCAATAAACGTTCCATTTCCTCTTTCCAGTTTTCGGCCAAGGGATCGATGGGAATGACTTTGCCTCCGATTTCCTGGGCTATGGTGGTCGCGTTCGAAATGTCGAATTGGTTTTGGATGAATACGACCCGGATGTTTTGGGCGCGGCATGTGTCTACAATCGCTTTCACGTGGGCGGGATTCGGTTCCTTGCCCTCGTTTTCAATGGATATTTGCCTCATCCCGTATTCCTTGGCAAAATAGGTCAGAGCGGGATGGTATATTAGGAAAGTCTTGTGTTTCTTGGACGAGACAATGCGCCGGGCTTCCCGGTCGATGCTGTCGATTTCCGTGAGGAATTGCCGGTAGTTCCGCATGAAGAGGTCCTTGTCTCCGGGGAAACATTCTGCGAGCGTCTCGTAAATCTTCCCTGCCATGATGCGGGTGTTCGCAGGTGACATCCACACGTGCGGGTCCATGCCTGGAAGTCGCTGTTCTCCTGTGTGTTCGTGACTGCCGCAGCTCCCTTCTTCCAGTTGCAGCCCGTCCGATAGCTTGACAAGGCGCGGGCCCTTTCCCGATTCCAGCAGTGGATACAGCATGTTTATCTCGCACGGGAGATGTCCAATTGCGAAATACAAACGGCTGTCGTGCAACGCTTGTAGTTGCCTTGTGTTGAGGTCGAGGCTGGCGGGATTCGCCCCCGGGGGGACCATCACGTTCACTTTCACCCGGTCGCCGGCGATTCGTTCCACGAAATAGCGTTCTGGCAGAATGCTCACGCTGATAGTGTTTCCTTGCTGCTGGCGCGGCCCGCAGGAGGCGAGTAGGACGATGCTAAGCGCGAGGAGTAGGAGATGTCTTGTCATAGGCCGGGATAAATCATGTTCTTTTCTTCAATGACATCCAGGACCTCGGTCAGATACCGGTTCGCCTCGTAACGTGCCATCGGCAGGTTGTGCGACAGGTAATTCCCGCAGTCTTTGGGTGCTGCTCCCGGAATCTCTCCCTCGAAATCCCGGATGAAGCGGAACGTCTCCCGCATGAGTTCCACGATGTCTTGCGGTTGCAAGTCCCCTTTCATCAGCAGGTAGTTGCCCGTGCAGCATCCCATGGGGCCCCAATAAATGATTTTGTCCGCCCATTCCGGTTGGTTGCGCAGGTAGGTGGCGGCGAGGTGCTCGATGGTGTGCAGTTCCGGTTGGCCGAGCACCGGTTCCTGGTTGGGCTCTTTCATGCGGATGTCGAACGTGGTGACAATCTCGTCGCCGACATAATCTTTGCGCGACACGTAGATGCCTCGCAACAGGCGGAGATGGTCAATCGTGAAACTTGGAATCTTGTTCATGGTGTCGTTTTTCATAATTCGGCGAATTTGGTGATTAAGGCGTGGAGCATTTCGAACGAGCGACGGGGCGCCTCGTCCCAGAAATTCAGATACTGAGAGAAATGATTGTCCACTCCCGGAGTGTCGCTGATAATCCGGTAGCTGAGGAATGGTGTCCCGTACTGATAGCACGTCTGGGCTATTGCGCACGACTCCATGTCCACGGCCAGTCCGTTCGGGAAATGTCGCTTGATTTCAGCCAGTTTCGTTTTGTCTGAAATGAATTGGTCGCCTGTGCAAATCAGTCCCCCGTACACGTGTCCCTCGTGGGGCACGGACAACGCTGTGTCGTATAGCCGTTTGTTGGCGGAAAAGTAAAGGGGCAGGCCTTGCACTTGGCCGTAAGCGTTCCCGTCTCCGCACCACACGTCATGGTACACGGTGTTTTCGCCTACCACGATGTCCATCACGTGCGTGAGCGGATTTATGCCTCCCGCCACGCCGGTGTTCACGATGGCGTCGGGGGCGTATTCCCGGATGAGTTCGGTGGCTCCGATGGCGGCGCACACTTTCCCGATGCCGCTTTTCATTAACACGATGTCCATGCCGTTCTCGTTGCCTTCCACGAATCGCAGATTGTTGCGTTGTTTCTCCCGGGGATTGCTCAGCAGGGATTTCACCAGTTCGTATTCCGCCGTCATGGCGACGATGATACCTAATTTGTTCATATCTTTAGAAAAAAGGATTTGTTCGTTTCTCTTCGCCGATTGTCGTGCATGGTCCGTGGCCCGGGATGACGGTCACGTCGTCCGGCAGGGTAAACAGTTTTTCCCGGATGCCCTCTGTCAATTCCTTGAGGTTTCCGCCCGGCAGATCTGTTCTCCCGATGCTTCCTTGGAAAAGCACGTCGCCCGACACGAGCAGTTTGGCCTCCCGGCTGTAAAAGCACACGCCTCCCGGCGAGTGGCCGGGAACGTGGATGACCTTCAGCTCCGAGTGGCCGAAGCGGATGATTTCGCCTTCTTGCAGGTATGCGCCTAATGCTGGAGGCGGGGTCATGCCCCTCACGCCGAACATCCCGGCGTAGCGGTCGAAGTCCGCCAGCCAAAACGCGTCGCCCTCATGGGCGCGGGCGGAAAGGCCATATTTGTCGCGCATGAATGCGTTTCCGAATATGTGGTCGATGTGCAGGTGGGTGTCGAGCAGGGCCACCGGTTTCAATTGGTTCGTTTGTAAAAAGTCCGCCAACCGTTCCCGTTCTGCCGCCGTGAAACAACCGCAGTCGATGATGGCGGCTTCTTTTGTCTTGTCGTGGAGAACCACCGTGTTTTCTTGCCACGGATTATTCGTGAAGATTTTCCATTGCATACATTCAAACATTTTTGCATAGGCAAATATACGCGTATTTCCCGAAAAAATACAGTCCCGTCGTGATTATATATGTTTTGTCTTTTTGCGGATGTGCCGCTTGATTGTGAAAGAAGAAGGAAAGTTAATTTGCTTAAATCGGAGAGAAGAAAGAAGAGTGGAGGGAAAGGATAGGAAGGATTGTTGTTATATATTTGCGGTAATGAAAGATTATAATGTGATGTTTATGAAAACGACGATTTTATTTTTTGCGTTGGCTTGTGCGTTGTGCGTGAGTTGCAATGCTAAAAAGGGAAAAGGCAAAGTGATTGGCGGTGCGGACGGTGCGACGTCCATCAATGTTTCCGACGAGGAAAAGCGCGCGGACCATGACACGGTGACATACGAGTTGCCGGAATGCAGGTTGGTGTCCACCGATTCGCTGGTGTCGGCGTCGGACACGGCGGTCGCCATGGAAACCGCCCGGAAAGTCTATTGGGAAAATGTGCGGGTGGTCGATCTTGTCGTGACGAACCCGACGGATGTCCCCTTGTCTTTCGGGCGCAGCTGGCGTTTGCAGGTATGGGATGGCGAGAAATGGGGCTATCCGGAATTGAGGGTCGGGGGTATTGTTTGGGAGGACGACCTTTTCTCTGTGGACAAGGCTCCGTTGCGTTATTGTTTCCGCATCGCGGGCGGGGAGTATTACCTGTTGCCGGAAGGAAAATACCGGCTTGCGAAGGCCTTTCGGCTCGGGGAGCGGAAAATGGTGTTGAGCGCTGATTTTGAGGTAAAGCGGGAGGTGTCGAGGTAATAATGTTTGAAATTTGAGAAAGACATGAAAACAATACGATTGATTTATCCGCAGTGGCAGGGGGGCGATATCGCCCGTTGGATTCCGGAGATTGGAGACCCGGCCGAGGCCGCCCGGGGATATTGTTTGGGCGCGCGGTTATTGAATGTGCTCGCTCCCGATTGCGGTCAGGAGACGTACACCGTCCCCGTGACCACGGACTTCAAGCCGCGTCAGGTGCTCGACGGAGTGCTCGACCGGGACGACATTGCGAGTCAGACCCGGGCGGCGATGGACATTCTCAAGGTCGTCGCTCCCGATAAAATTGTGACGCTCGGCGGGGAATGCTCCGTGAGCGTCGTTCCGTTCACCTATCTGGCCGGCAAATACGAGGGGGATGTCGCCATGGTCTGGATTGACGCCCATCCCGACATCACGCTTCCCGGCGACGTTTATGCCGGTTATCACGCCATGGCCGTCACGGCTTGCATGGGGTTGGGAGACAGGAAGATTCTGGCAGAGTTGCCCGCCAAGTTCGACCCTTCGAGGATATTGTTTGTCGGATTGCGCGATTGGGAACGCGACGAGATAAAGGCCCGCCAGCAGCAATACGGCATTCGCCACCTGACACCGGAGGAGGCCGCTGCGGACGGTGACCTTCTTCGGGAGTGGCTGCGCCTGTGCGGGGCTTCCCGGGTCGTCGTGCATTTCGACATGGACGTGCTCGACCCTGCCGAGATTGTCGCCGCCGTGGGCGTTGTTCCGGGAGGCATGAAAATGGAGGAGGTGGTGAGGGTGATGGAAATCATCGCCCAGGAAAAGGAAATTGTCGGTCTCACGGTTGCCGAACCCATGCCTCGGGTGGCCGTTCGCTTGCGTGAAATGCTTGCCCGCTTGCCTCTTCTGCAAGATTCCGCTTCAAAATGACGAAATGCTTTTCCACTGAATATGTTCGGCCTGTCGTGAATGTTCATGAAAGGCCGAGCGTGTTTTTGCGTCGTTGGTAATACCACACGCCTGCGAGGTCCGCCAAGGCCCAGCCAATGGGAATAGACCACCAGATGCCATGCACTCCGACGGCGGGAATGGCGGCGAGGGCGTAGGCCAGCGCCACTCGGGTGCCCAACGAGAGCACCGTGAGCACCACCGACATTTCCGGCTTCCGCACGGCCCGGTAGAACCCGTAGAGCAGGAAAAGATAGCCGATTCCGACATAGAAACTTCCCTCCACTCGCAGGTATTCCGCCCCGATGGCGATGATTTCCGTCTCCTCCGCTGAAATAAAAAGTCGCATCAACGGTTTGGCGAATAGGAAGATGACGGCCGAGAGGCACAGACAGAACAAGGTGGTCATCCACACCGCCCCTCGGATTCCCCGGCGTATGCGGTCGTTCCGGCCGGCGCCGAAATTTTGGGCGATAAAGGTCGAGAAGGCGTTCCCGAAATCCTGTGCGGGCATATAGGCGAACGAGTCGATTTTGACCGCCGCCGCGAAAGCCGCCATGACGCTGGTCCCGAAACTGTTCACCAAGCCCTGCACCATGAGAATCCCGAAGTTCATCACGGACTGCTGTGCGCAGGTCAGCGTGGAGTAGGAGGTGATTTCCCGTATCGACTGCCGGTTCAGGCGCATGTCCCGGCGTCGCAGCCGGAAGGCCGGAAATTTGACGAGCGTGTAGACACAGAGGCCGATGCCCGATGCGAATTGCGAGACGACGGTCGCCACGGCGGTCCCCGTCACTCCCCAGTCGAATCCCAAAATAAACAGGAAATCCAGCCCGATGTTCAGCACCACCGACACTGCCAGGAACCACAGTGGCGTGACGGAGTTTCCCACGGCCCGCAGCAGAAATGCGTAGTAGTTGTAGAGGAAGGTGCTGCTGATTCCCGCGAAAATGACGATGAGGTAGTCGCGCATCATGCCCTCGATTTCTTGAGGTGTTTGCAAAATCCGGATGATGGGATTGATGTTCGCAATGGCCAGTGCGTTCAATGTCAACGTGATGCCCCCGATGAGCAGAAGCGAAGAGAACAGGCTTCGCTTCATGCCCGCCTCGTCCTTCGCCCCGAACTGGAGGGAGAACACGGCCCCGCTTCCCATGCAGAGTCCGATGAAAATGGAGTTGATGAACACCATCAGCGTGTAGGCCGACCCTACGGCGGCCAACGCTTCCGCTCCGAGAAACCGCCCCACGATGAGCGTGTCGGCGATATTGTAGCATTGCTGCAACAGATTGCCCGCCATCAACGGAAGGGCAAAACGTATCATGGTTCCCATGATGTTGCCCTGCGTCAAGTCCCGTGTAGCACCCTCTGTCCGTATCATTGAATCGTGTGTTTATTGCCCGGGCGTGGTTTCCCACACCTTGAAAGCCTTGCCTGCCGCGATATACACCACGTAGGCGCGCATTCGGTAATTGGGGAAACGGGCGTTGATGTCCCGCGCGTAGCCGTTCGCTTGTTCGGCGTCTTTTTCCCGGGGTGCCTCAAGGGCTTTCACCATGGCGGCCTCTTTCGAACGGAAATATTTGATTTCCACTACCCTGCAGTCGTTGTGGAAATCCGTCCCCGGCGCGCCGGTCAACACCAAATCGGCCCGCCCCGACGGCAAGTTCATCTCCACGGCGAACGTGTAGCATTGGCTCATATACCGGCTCATCAATTCGAAAAACGAGTAGCGGATGAAATTCTCATTGATTTTGTCGAAAACCTGCGCCGGGAACTGCCCGAGGTATTCCTTGAAATAGTTCTCCACCAGCGGCTCGAAACGACGGTCTTCCGTGAATCGCTCGTAGACGGGGGCGAACCTCCGTGCGTCGTCCCGAATTTGGTGCAGGGTATTGTAGTAATCCATGTAAATGCTCCGCATCGTCAAGTTGGGCAACCGCATTTTGTAGTTGTTCTTCAATGTCGTCATCCCCAGATAATACAGGCTCACGGGATAGAAATCCTTGTCGAAAAATTTCCGCTTGTCGAATTTGCTGCGCAAGTCTGCCTGCGAGTAAGCCATCTCCCCGTCAATCACCAATGCGTCCAGCATTTCTTTGGCATTCTCCAATGTGATGGTCAGCTGCCGCAACCAACCGATATCCGTTCGCAAATTCTCGTCCATCAACTCTTGGGGTATCTCCCCGCTGCTTACGGCAAACTTTTTGAAAAAATAGGTTAGTATTGTGGCGTTGAACAGTGGTTTTGCATTTGGTAGAAATCTGTATCCGTCATAATTGTTGACCAGCAAATTCCAAATCTCGTCATAGTCGCCTCCGGTACGATCGTATTTCTCCAACACATAGCGTAAATATTCGGCTGTCTCGTCGTGATCGAATCCCAGCATGCCGACAAATTCCGGTTCTAATGTTAAAATTTCGGCGATATTGTACCCGCTTGTAAGGTCGTCCATTGTCACGGGCAGCACTCCCGTGCAGAAGCAACTGCGGATGCTCCCTTCCCCGATACCGCTCTTGATGACCTTGAAAAAAGTGCGCAGGAAACTGTCGCCCGTGGTCACTCGCTCATACAACGGGTCTTTGAACGTCGTCAGCAACTGGTTCGTGAAATTGTCGTATTCGTCGATGAGAATGTACAGCGGCGGCAACTTCTCGCTCGCCACCTTCGCCAGTATGTCGTTCAGCATTTCCGTGGCGTTCCCCTCATTGCCGAAACGAAAGTGCTTAAAGTAGCGGACGTATCGGGTGCTTCCCTCCACAAAGCCTTTGATGACCGGGCTCATCATGGTGTTGAAGTTTTTCTCCAAATCCTCGATGTTGTCCGCCACCACCAACTTGGAGAAATCGAACCGCATCACCATGTATTTGTTCTGTTCTCCCGTGGGGTGGCTCCCGATGTACGTTCCCCCGAAAAGCGAGTCGAACCGCCCCGCCTCGTTGATGTCGTAATAGTAGGCCAGCGTGGACACGAGCAAACTTTTCCCGAACCGCCTCGGACGCAGAAACACGGGTGCGCTATATCTCTCCAACAAAGGGATATACCGCGTCTTGTCCACATAGTAGTAGCCGCCCTCCCTCAGGATGGCGAAATCCGCAATGGCGTATGGTATGGTTATCTCTGCCTGTCGCATACTCTTCTCTTGCAATTACAACAAAACAAAGATACGCGTTTTCCCCAAACCGCCCAAACGGCAGCCGCTTTTTGGGTTGGCCAATTTGGCGACATGCGGACATTCATTAAGGGCTATTGTCATAATCGGCTAATTTGCGTGGGATGGAGTGATTTGTGTGGTTGGGTGAAGATGAGATGAAAATAATGGCGGTTTTTCTTGCAAAGCGGGGGTGAGGTGTTGTATATTTGTGGGTGAAGGAGAAATCGGAACGCGTCGGGCTGACGTTTTGGAAACGATGAAGCGGAGTCGGAAAGACGGCGGATGGGAATTGCGAGGGATTTCCGCCGGTTTTACACCGGCTTTCCATCCGCGTTCTTCCGTTAAAGCCGAGACAAAGCCGAGATAAAGTCGAGACAAAGCCGATAGCAGTCGACTTTGTTTCGTGGCGGTGTCACAGTTTTATCCGTTGTCGTGGAGGAAACGTGGCTTAACGCGGTTCGAAATCCGTCGAATTTTAGTATTAACCGTTAAAAAAATTAGAGTTATGGCGATTTTTAGATCAGGATTGGGGGAAGTGAAGGGGAAGTATGGCAATTTGATTACCTATGTGGTGAAAGGGCAAAACCGGGTGCGGGCGACGCCGCTCCGTTACAAGGACGCGAACACGGAGGAGCAACAGAAGCAGCGGACGCGGTTGAAATTCGTGTGCAAGTTTTATTCCTATGCGATGCAGGAACCGTTGCTGAAGGAGGTTTGGCGGGCGGCAGCCGTGCCCACGCCCTATGACCGCTATGTGTTGTTCCGGAAGGTGAACATGAACGCCTGCACGGCGGATTTTACCATTGGCGATTACACGCAGTTGCATTTGGCGCAGGGGACGCTGGCGAAGCCGTTGAATATGCGGTTCGATTTGGACGAGAGTGACAATCTGATTGTCACGTGGGAAAACCATTTGGATTATCTCGCCTCGCGGGCGGACGACGAGTTGCGGATTGCCTTTTTGCGGGGCGATTCTTACGTGGCGCAAGTGATGGGGCCGACGGGGGCGACCCGGAAGGAGGAGCGGGCGGTGGTGCCCCTCGAGCGGAAAGACGGCAGGCCGTTGTACCTTTACGTGTTTTTTGCCGCCCCGGACGGTTCGGCTTATTCGGACGACACGTATTTCCGCGCGGAGTTCAAGGCGGGGGAGGGTGAAGATGCGGCGGAAGGAGAAGAGAAAGCGGAGTGACCGGCATGGCGGACAGCGTTGCCGATCAAGTGTTTAAGTCCCTCCCTTGAAATGGGGAGGGAGCCGCAAGGCGGACGGAGGGGATTAAAAGACGACCTCTGGCGGCAAAGCCGCCGGAGGTCGTCTTAAAACTGCCTCGTCGTGTTTTTGAGCCCGCTTTTTTTCTCGGGCTTGCGGATGGCGGTCAGGATTTGAGCGCGTCGAATCCTTTGCCGTAGACGCCCATCGTGTTCGATATGCTGAGGAATGCGTCAGGGTCGATCGCTTTGGCGATGCGCACGATGCTGGGCATTTCGCTCTTGCGGGCGAAGACGATGAGCATTTTGTGGTGCTCGCCGGTGTACCAGCCCTGGCAGTCGACGACGGTCACGCCCCGCCTCATGGTGTTGGTGATTTGGTTCGCGACTTCCTCGAATTTGTGCGAGAAGATGACGAACTGTATGGATTGCATTTGTCCCGTGAAGACGAGGTCGATGGTGTAGGAGTTGACACCCATGACCACGTAGCCGTAGATGATGGTGCCTACGCCGACTATGGGGTCGGCTATTGTCGAGTCGGCGGTGAAGTAGCTGCATCCGATGATGACCACGTCGATGTACATGATGATTTTGCCCGGACTGATGTTGTGGTATTTGTTAATCATCATGGCCACGATGTCGGTTCCCGCGGTGCTTCCCCCGTTGGCGAGCGATATGCCTATTCCCGCCCCGCACATGATGCCGGAGAGGACGGCGCACATGAATTTGTCGTCGAGCAGCGGCTCATGGATGAAGTTTTGGAAGAGGCTGAGCAGGAACGAACTCATGAATATGGCGTAGATGGTTTTCACGCCGAATTTCGGGCCAATCACTTTCATGGCTATCGCTATGAGGATGAAGTTGATGATGAAATAGCTGTAGCCGATGGGGATGGTGTTGCCTGTCAGGAAGTAGATGATGGTGGCGATACCGGTCACTCCTCCACCCACCAGGTGGTGGGGGGCGAGGAACGCGGTCACTGCGAATGTGTAAATCAGTAGCCCGAATGTGATTAAAAGGTAGGCTTTGATTTCGTGTGCTAAGTCTTTTTTTGTCAATTTCATTGCGTTAGTTATTTAGTTTTGCCCATGTGTCTTTCAGTCCGACGGTGCGATTGAACACCAGAGCTTTCGGTCGGGAGTCTTTGTCCACGCAGAAGTATCCCAGGCGTTGGAATTGGAAGCGGTCGCCCTCTTTCGCGGAACGCAGGCTTGGCTCCAGTTTGCAGTGGCGCAGCACTTGGAGGGAATTCTCGTTGAGGAATTCCTTGAAGTCCACGTCCTTGTGTCCGGCGGGGTCGGGGTCTTTGAAGAGGCGGTCGTAGAGACGCACTTCGGCCTCGATGGCGTCGGGGGCCGACACCCAGTGGAGGGTGCCCTTCACTTTCCGGTTGGCGTTGGCTCCGGATCCGCTCCGGGTTTCCGGGTCGTAGACGCAGTGGATGAGAGTGATGTCGCCGTCGGTGTTTTTTTCCACGCCCACGCATTTCACGATGTAGGCTCCCTTGAGGCGGACCTCGTTGCCGGGTGTCATGCGGAAGAATTTCTTGGGGGCGTTTTCCATGAAGTCGTCCCGCTCGATGTACAGTTCGCGGGAGAAGGGAATTTGGCGCGTGCCGGCGGTCTCGTCCTCGGGGTTGTTCTCGACCTCGACGAGTTCGGATTGTCCCTCGGGGTAGTTGTCGATGACGACTTTCACAGGGTTGAGCACGGCCATGACGCGGGGGGCCACTTTGTTGAGGTGTTCTCTCGCACAGAATTCCAGAAGGGCCATGTCGACGACGATTTCCCGCCGGGCGACGCCCACTTTTTCGGCGAAGAGCCGGATGGCCTCGGGGGTGTATCCGGCGCGCCGCAGTCCGGAGATTGTCGGCATGCGGGGGTCGTCCCATCCGGCCACGATGCCTTTCTGCACCAGTTCGAGCAGACGGCGTTTGCTCATGACGGTGTAGCTGAGGTTGCGGCGCGCGAATTCAATTTGGCGGGGACGATACTCGGTGTCGATGAGCTGGTCGAGGAACCAGTTGTAGAGCGGGCGGTGCACCTCGAACTCCAGCGTGCAGATGGAGTGGGTGATGCCCTCGATGTAGTCGCTCTGCCCGTGGGTGAAGTCGTACATGGGGTAGATGCACCATTTGTCGCCGGTGCGATGGTGGGGGGTGTGCATGATGCGGTACATGATGGGGTCGCGCATGAGCATGTTGGGCGAGGCCATGTCGATTTTGGCGCGGAGCACTTTTTCTCCGTTTTTAAACTCGCCGGCTTTCATGCGCCGGAAGAGGTCGAGGTTTTCTTCCGGGGAACGGTCGCGGTAAGGGCTGTTGACTCCCGGCTCTGTAGGGGTCATGCGCTGTGCGCTGATGACCTCGGCGGGCTGGTCGTCCACGTACGCCTTTCCTTCGACAATCAGTTTTTCGGCCCAGTCGTAAAGTTGCTGGAAGTAGTCCGACGCGTAATGTGGCTCTCCTTCCCATTGGAATCCCAGCCACCGGATATCTTGTTGTATGGAATCAATGTATTCGACGTCTTCTTTGGACGGGTTCGTGTCGTCGAACCGCAGGTTGCATTTTCCGTTGTACTTGGCGGCGATGCCGAAGTTCAAGCAGATGGATGTCGCGTGTCCGATGTGGAGATACCCGTTGGGTTCGGGCGGGAAGCGGGTGCGCACTCTTCCGCCGTTTTTTCCGGCCGCCAATTCTTCCTCTATTATTTGTTCAATGAAGTTCAGCGATTTGCCTTCACCTTCTTCTTCTACGAGATGATTTTTGTCCATACTGATATTTTATTAAGATTGTCGCCGCGAAGTTAAGGAATTTATGGCAGTTGTCAATAATTGTTGTCCGAAACTCCTCAAGCGGGACACAGGGAGTTTTTTCCGCTGCACGGGCGGGGGGAACATCTTCCTTTTTCCCAAGTTTGTGCGGGTATGAAACTTTTTTTATCTTTGCACGCGTATGAGGAAACTAATTGGCACCATATTGGGATGTTTGCTGTCGCTCACGTTGTTGGCGCAGAGTGATTTCGGTTATAACGATTATGACGGGATGGGCGACCCGAACCAGGAGGAGATGGCGCAGGACTCCACGGAGCGCGAAATCGCGCCTTTCCACCGGATTGCCTGGCGATGGGCGCACGACGGGGTTTACCGCGAGTTTGTGCCTATCGACACATCCATGGACGGAATCCACAACGCGAACGTGATTTTCAAGCAGAGTGTGGCGAACACGTATTTGGGGAATTTTCCCTCGCCATACGTTTCGGCGATTTATGTCTTGCGGCCGGAAGGGGTGGATTTCACTCCGTTGGACAGGGTGAGGGCTTATATTTTCAGGCCGGAGGACGCATTGGAGTACAATATGACGGCGCCTTACACGCAATTGGCCTATTATAACGGAGGGGCGAAAGGGAAGTCCGAGAACTGGCTGGACGTTTGGCACATTCAGAATATCCGCCCGTTTTGGAGCGCGGGTGTCCGTTACAACTTGATGTCAGCGGACGGGGCTTACGTGAACCAGAAGGCGAAGGTGTACAATTTCGCATTTTTCTCGAGTTACGAGCGGGAGCGGGTGGCTGTTTCTTTTTTCCTGAACCAGAACGTGGGCGGTTTCAATGAGAACGGAGGGGTGGAGGACGTGGAGCTGTTCCGCGACACGACGTTGAATTCCCAGCTTGTGGCCATGCGCCTGCAAAACGAGCCGAACAATAATTTCTACAATTTCAATCTCTATGCGATGGGCCAGTACAACATCGGCAAGGAGAAGGAGATTTACACCCAGTTGGACAGCACGCGGGTGGACACTTCCGTGACTTATCCGATGAAGGCGACGTTCGCCGTGAGAGTGGAGGACGACGAGTACAAGTTTCGGGAGGAGAGCGTGGAGGGGGAGTTTTTCCCCGTGTCGTACATTGACAGTTTGAGCAATACGGACCGGACGAAGATGCGGCTGTATGAGTTGAACACGAAGTTCATCGTGAACGAGCACCCGAAATACAAGTATTTGCCTGGCGTGTATGCGGGGCTGACCTTCAAGTATATGAAGGACGGAAGCCGCGTGTCGGCCGACACAATCAACAATTGGGCGGACAGGAAGTCGACGGCGACTTATTTGAACGTGGGGGCTTTCAATGTGGACACGGCCGCCATGTTCACGTTTGACGTCTGGGGAAATTTGTGCCTGTTGGGAGACTATAGCGGCGACTACGAGTTGGGAGGGAAAATCACGCAATACTTTAACCGGGAACGGCATGCGTCGGTGACTGTGGACGCCTTGATCGCGAACCGCACTCCGACCCGTTTTTACGAGTATTATTTCGGGAACCACCAACGATGGGAGAACAGTTTCGACAAGGTCCACTTTAATCAGGTGAAGGGCACTTACCGGAACACGAGGTTGCGGACGGAGTTGGGGGTGGCTTTGAACAATACGACGAACTATTTGTATTTCGACGAGGAGGCTTTGCCTGCGCAGTATTCCGGGAATCTGCTGGTGGTGACGGCATGGGCGAAGGAGAAGTTCAAAGCCGGGAATTTTTATTTTGACGAGACGGTGTATTACCAGTTGTCGAGCAAAACGGAGGTGCTGGATTTGCCTATGGTGGCGGTCTACTCCCACAATTATTACATGAACCGGTTTTTCAAGAACGCGTTGGGATTCCAGATAGGCGTGGATTTGTTTTACAACACGTCGTTTTACGCTCCGGCCTACATGCCCTCCATCATGCAATTTTACAACCAGCGGCAGGAGAAGTTGGGAAATTATCCCAAGTTGGATTTGTTCCTCGTGTTGAATATCAAACGGGCGGACATTTTTGCCAAGCTGGAGCATGCCAACGAGTATCTCGGCAACCGGAATTATTTTTCCGCCTACACTTACCCCCTCAATCCCATGAAATTCAAGTTCGGGGTGCGGTGGAATTTTTATGATTAGGGGAAAATGTCTTTTTAAACAGGAATGCGATGAGGTCTTTGGGAAACGAGCGAGAACGGAAGGAAAGATTCCAGCGACTTTTCCGGGATTATTTTGCTTCCATGTGTGCGTTTGCCACCCGTTATCTGGAGGACGGGGAAGAGGCGAAAGACGTGGCGCACGATGTGTTTTGTTATTTGTGGGAGCATCCGGCGGAATTGGAGAGGGTGGAAGACGAGCGGAATTATCTGTATGTGGTGACGCGCAATAAATGCCTCGACATTTTGCGGCGGAGGAGTGCCCGCTCCCGTTACGAGCAGAGCGTGTCGAGCGAGGAAAAGGAGGAGCCTGCCTTTTTTAGCGAGGAGGTGGACCGGGAAGAGTTGTACCGGTTGCTGGACGAAGGTATCAGGCAATTGCCGGAACAAGGAAGAAAAATCATTTTGTTGAAGTTGGAAGGGTTGAAAAATCAAGAAATCGCAGACAGGTTGCATGTGGCTTTGAGCACGGTGAACACGTTGAAAAACAATGCGTACAAGACGCTTAGGGCATTTTTGGAGAAGCGTTACCGTGCGATATTATTATTTTTAACAAAAATAAAGTTCGCTTGATTCAATAGTTTTGCCTTTCATTTCGTCTTTATATTGTAAATGCAATAGTAAGACTATGAAAGATGAACAACAAATAAAGATACGAATGCTGTTTAGGCGTCTTCTTGGCATGGAAAGCGAGAGGGAAAGGCAGGAGTCGGACGCATGGCTGAGGGAACATCCGCAGGGACGTCGATGGCTGGATAGCATGGAAGGGGGACGGGAATATTTGCGTCGGCGTGAATTTCTGGGAAGTCTGGATACGGAGCAGGAGTTGCGAAGCGTGATGAGAGGTAGGCGCGAAATGTTGCGCAAACGACGGGAGAGGTGGATCGCTGCCGCCTCGGTGTGTTTGATTGTGGGGGCGGGCGTTTTTTTCTTTTCGCAGGAACGGGAGTCGCCGTCCGTTCGGGAATCGGGCGCGCCCGGGTCTTTCGGGGCTGTCCTTGTGGCGAGCGACGGCTCGCGCCACGATTTGTTCGCTTCCGGAGATACGATAGAGGTGCTTTCGGAGCATTACATCGTGTCGGATTCCGGGGGTATCACGTATACGGGTTTGCCTGCGGTTGAGGAGGAGAGGTTGGAATATAACCGTGTCGTGGTGAGCCGGGGGCACGAGTATATGTTGACGTTGCAAGACGGCACGAAGGTGTGGCTCAATTCGGATTCGGAGCTGGAGTATCCCGTGACTTTCGTGCGGGGCGAACGGCGGGTGAGGTTGAGCGGGGAGGCTTATTTCGAGGTGGCGCGTGACAGTCTTTCGCCTTTTACCGTGGAAGTGGACGGCGGTTTCCATGTCCGGGTTTTAGGCACTTGTTTCAATGTGAAGGCTTACGAGACGGACAGCCGTTATGAGACGACCCTTGTGAGCGGATGCGTGAGGGTCGAGGACACGACGGGATTGGAGGTGACGCTTCGTCCTTCGGAGCAGCTTGTGCTTGGCCGTGATGGCAGCCACGAGGTGCGGGAAGTGGACACGCGTTATTATCTGGCTTGGCACGAGGGGTGGTTTTATTTCCGGAACGAGTCGCTGCGGCAGGTGTTACTCATGGTGGGACGATGGTACGATGTTGAGTTTGAATGCGGAGAAGGGGTGTCCGTGGACGACAGGCAGGTGACGGGGAAGGTGCGTCGTTTCGATAATTTGAAGGAGATTCTTGGAATGTTGAGCAAGGTGACAGGGGTCGAATTTAAAGAGGAAGGTGACAGGATAGTTTTATATGACAGCAAATAAAACGGCCGAGGATGCTTGGAACCATCCTGCGGCCACATGTTTAAATTTTTAATTTTAATTTTATGACGTACAAAGTTATGCGAAAAAACAGAAAACATCGACTTTTATGGTCGAAAAAAAGTGCGTCGGGGATAGTTTGTTTCTTGTTTTTATTGTTTGGCAACATCGCATTGCAGGCAAGCGACTATCTGTCCACGCAGAAAGTGACGATTCGGGTGACGGACGCCACGTTGCAAAAGGTCATCCAATTAATCGAACGGCAAACATCGTTGGGGTTCATGTATGACCCCAAGGACATCGCCGGGGTAAAGGGACTGAACCTGGACTTCCGCGACGCGGACGTGGAGGTTGTGTTGGACGCGGCGTTGAAAGGTTCTTCGTTGACGTACACGATAGAGAAGGAAACGATTCTGATTACTCGTCAAATACGGCAAACGGAAAAGGATGTTCCGGAGGAGTGGGTGATAAAAGGCAAGGTGATGGGTAAAGACAGTGTACCTTTGCCGGGGGTTACAGTGTTGTTGAAAGGTTCGAACATAGGAGTGATTTCTGACGTGAAAGGTAATTTCCAATTGAGGATTCCCGCAATGGAAGGTGGAGTTATTTTACGTTTTTCGTTTATCGGAATGAAGGAGCAGGAGATAAAGTGTATGGGTTCTCGTACCTTAAAAGTGGTGTTACATGAAGAGTCAGAGTTGGTGGAGGAAGTTGTCGTTACGGGTTATCAGGTAATTGATCGTCGTAAATCAACAAGTGCTATCACTTCAGTGAAAGCAGAGGATATTATTCGTCCAGGAGTGTCGACTATAGATCAATTGTTGGAAGGTCAGATTCCGGATTTGTTTTTGATGACAAATTCGGGAGAAATAGGAGTGGCACCCAAATTGCGTATTAGGGGAACCTCGACGTTGATAGGCAACCGAGAGCCGTTGTGGGTGATCGATGGAATCATTCAGCAAGATCCTGTTGATATTTCTCCGGAAGAATTGAACGATCCGGATTTTATTAATCGTATTGGAAATGCTATTTCTGGCCTAAATCCGCAAGATATTGAACGTATTGATGTGTTGAAAGATGCGTCAGCGACGGCTCTTTATGGGACTCGTGCTGCCAATGGCGTAATCGTTATTACTACAAAAAAAGGGCATATAGGAAGACCTGTAGTGTCTTATAATATGACTGGAACATTGAAGTTGCGTCCCCGTTATAGTGACCGAAAAATAGATTTGATGAATTCTAGGGAGCGGGTGAATTTCTCTCGGGAATTGATGGAGCAGAAATATACTTTTCCATCGGGAATGGCGTTGGTCGGTTATGAGTACTTGTTTGCTCAATTGTATGACAAAAAAATTTCTTTTACCGAGTTGCAAAATGAAATCAGTGCAATGGAAATGCGCAATACGAATTGGTTTAAGATTTTGGGAAGTGACGCTTTTTCTCACTCTCATACGCTTAGTGTTTCGGGAGGTTCGGAAGATATCCGTTATTATGTATCTCTTGGTTATACGGACGAAGACGATGTGATTCGGACAAATAAAAATAAGCGTTACACAGTAACGACGAACTTAAATATGACATTGGGAGAACATTTGACAACTTATATTAGTTTGAATGCCAATAAGACGGAAAGGAAATACTATCAGGAAGAAATAGCACCGATTGATTATGCTTATAATACAAGCCGGGCGATTCCTGTAAAAAATGAAGATGGTAGTTTGTATTTTTATAAAGTAAAGGCTACTGATTATGAGTCTTTCCCTTATGCTAATTACAATGTGTTAAATGAATTGACAAATAGTGGAGTACAACAGGATGGGTCTTCAATTAGTATTAATGCCAATATTATGTATAATCCGTATAGCTGGTTGCGGACAAATCTTGTAGGGTCTTATTCTGTTTCGAATACCGAAATGGACTCTTATTGGGGGGCTGCGACTAAACATGCGGCAGTCATGCGTTTGAGCGAAGAAGGCGAAACTAGTAAGCAGCCCGCAGTGGCCACTTTGCCAGGAGGAGGTGAATTAACAAAATCTTTCACTCGTAGTGAATCTTATACACTACGTTTGCAAGTGGACTTGAATTATAGTTTTGGGGAAAGTAGGCAACATTTCATTAGTGCGTCTTTAGGTGGAGAAGCTAATTCTACAAGGTACAAGGGGTATAGTCGTACAGATAGAGGCTATGATCCATATCGAGGGTATCAATTTGTCACTTATCCATTGAATCAATATCAGAGTTATGATAATTGGTTGATTTCGACAAAACCAGTAATTACCAATAATTTGACCAATACGTTATCCGCTTACGCCACACTGTCGTATTCTTATAAAAATTGGATTACTTTAAATGTCAATGGACGTTATGATGGTTCAAATCGTTTTGGTTCGCAAAGCAATGATAAAATTTTGCCTGTATGGTCTGTCTCTTTTTCGTATAATCCACTGGAGCAAATTGGAGGTCTGCCGTTCGTTGATTATTTATCTTTGAAATTTTCATATGGATACCAAGGAAATATGCTTGACGATCAATCGCCAGAGTTGATTATTCGAAAATTGCCGTTAGATACTTATTTTAGTGCCTATGCGGCAGAAGTATCTATTTATCCCAATCCTGAATTGAAATGGGAACGCACAAATTCTATCAACGCTGGACTTGAATTTTCCGTTTTGAATGGTAGTGTGATGGTTGGAACTGATATTTATTATAAAAAGACGAAAGATGCTTTTCAAGAACGAAATGTTTCCAAGGTAAATGGAATGAGCGCTTATACAGTGAATAGCGGGGAGATTACGAATAAGGGATATAGCATTTCATTGACATTGACTCCGATTAATAGGAAAAATGTACGCTGGTCGTTATCAACTTCTTATTCTAATGTGTTTAACAAAGTAGACTCCCAATCGGCCACGGATGCTTATAGTTTGGATAATTTTTTGCGAGGAACAGCTATTACAAAGGGAGAGACGGTGAATACATTCTATTCATATAAGTTTACAGGATTAAATCATGAGAATGGTGGGCCGACATTTGACGATGGAGAGGATCGTTATGAAGAATTGTCAGGAAAGACGATGCAAGAAGTGTATACGAATGTGTTAGTCCCTTCCGGAAAACGGGAGCCGACGATGACGGGAGGCTTGAATAATACGCTTCGGATTAAAGATTTCCGGATTAATTTTAACTTGACGTATGCTTTTGGAGCGAAAACTCGATTGTTTAAAGTTTATGGAGGTGATGTCGAGAATTTTTCTTCAGATAGGAATATTAATCGAATTTTTTTGAAACGGTGGCAACGCCCCGGGGATGAGAGTTATACAAATGTACCGGCTATTATGAGTACAGATTCAGATGCCTATAAAAAATATAATACGCATTGGTCTTTGACTTCTGCTTACAATGTGCCTACAATTGCCAATTCATATTGGGAAATGTATAATTACAGTGAT
The DNA here is from genome assembly GCA_944320555.1 of uncultured Butyricimonas sp. Lineage (GTDB taxonomy): Bacteria > Bacteroidota > Bacteroidia > Bacteroidales > Marinifilaceae > CALUMT01. The sequence continues at coordinate 27,163 of CALUHX010000035.1, forward strand.
ATTCGAGTTGTAAATGCGAATTATTTGAAATGTACAAACTTTAGTATTGCTTATATATTTCCTGAAGAATTGTTGTCAAGATGGAGATTGGAGCGATTGGAATTGTCTTTATCTGTGGGAAATCCATTCATTATAGCTTCTTCGGCATTAAAAGGACAATCTCCTACACAGGGAGGATTTACTGATATTCAGTTGTCAGAACGTCCAACGTTCTCATTGGGAATAAATGTTTCATTTTAAACAGGTAGAATTATGAGAAGTAGTTTATACGTTTGTATCGGAATTGTGGCTTGTTTTTGTGCGGCTTGTAGTGATTTCTTAAAAGAATATTCACCAGATAAATCTTATGTGAGATCTTATTCTGATTTGGATGAATTGTTGGTGGGTGAGGCTTATATGAAATGTAATAATCCTATATATATGGGGTATCAATCTAGTCCAGAGACGTTTTATTGGCCTTATATTCATTATATGGCAGATGAAACAGAGATAATGACAAACTCGGTTGCGTCTGCAAGTGGGCAATTGGGGCCTGTGTATCTTTTTGGTTATTATACATGGCAGGAAGATGTGGCAAGGAATTTTGATGGAGATATTTGTTGGGACGATTCGCAGGATTGGGAGACATTGTATAAGTTTATTAATATAACTAATACGGTCCTGTCGTTAATAGATGAACAAGAAGCAATGACGAATGAGGATAAACGGGAGGTGAGCAGAATTAAAGGAGAGGCTTACTTTTTGAGGGGGGCATATTATTTTACATTGGCCAATCTTTATGGAAAACCGTATGCTCCAGCTACAGCTACGACAGATTTGGCTGTTCCTTTGAAATTGAGTGAGTTTGTTGAAGATAAAGTTTATGAAAGAGCTTCAGTGAGAGAAGTTTATGAACAAGTAATAAGTGATTTGCTAGCTGCCGAAGAGTATTTAAAAGATGTACCGGAAGAATCAGTCGTGAGGGCGGGACATACAGCAACTTGTTTATTGTTAAGTCGTGTCTACCTTTATATGCAGAATTATGAAGAGGCTTTAAAGTGGGCTAGGATTAGTGTGGATAAAAAAGACGTTTTAGTTAATCTTAATGAGTTTGATAAAGAGTCTGAAGATTTCTTAAGTTTAGAGGCTCCAGAAGTAATATTTTCAATGGGAACATCTGCACTGAAAGCTAATGTGTTGGGAGGACAGGGGGATTGGGTCATCTCGGATGATTTGTATAAATCATATGCAGGGAATGATTTGAGGAAGTCGATATTTTTTTGTCGGAAATATAATATCCCGACTTATGGGTTGATTTATGGTAAAACCTACTATTCTGACAATAATTATCTTGCTCCGCTTGTCTCAGATAATTTTTTAATGCGTTCTGCGGAGGCTTATTTAAATTTGGCGGAATCGGCAGCTTGCTTGGGAGGGGAATATACCGCAGAAGCATTGGATGCTTATAATGAACTCCGAAGGAATCGTTTTGAGAAAGGGTACACAGATGTAACTGGATTGTCTGGAAAGATTCTTGTTGACTCGATTAGGGAGGAACGTCGTAGGGAGTTGTGTTTGGAAGGTCATCGATGGTTTGATTTGCGTCGTTATATGGTGAATGAAGATTTCCCTTATGAGAAGACGTTAACAAATAATTATTTGGAAGTTGAGTTTAGTTTTGCTACTTTTCAATATGAAGTTACAGCCTCAGGATTGTATCAATTACCTCCTCATGATCCTGCTTGGACATTGCCGATTCCTCAAAGTGAGTTGGATGCGAATTATGGTATGCAGGATAATGTTAGAGGACCAAGAGAGTCAATTGAAACATCAACCAATTAAAAAATAGTAAATAGTTATGAAAAATATATTATTGTTTTTGTTTGTTGTAGTAGTAGGGGCTTTGTTTGTCGAATGTTCTGAAGATGGAGAATTGACACCGACTTTTATAGATCGGGATCGATATAATGTATCTGATTTTTCTTCACAGGAAGAGATGGAGATTCGGAATCGTTTTTACGAAGAGACTGGTTGTTTCCTTGTGTTTAATGACTCGTTGGCTAAGCGGGAAGCTGTTACGCCAGCTGGAATTTATATTTTTGTAGATACAATAGATTTAAATTATGCGGCATCATCAAGAACTCAGCATAAATTTGACTATACGAAGCTTAGCACAATAGAAGAAAAAGAAGCAGCTGCAGATTTTTTATTGAATGAAGTGTTGACTCGAATGGATACAATTTATTATCCATATTCGTTTTTTATGGTGGATAGTCTAATTTTCACACGTTATATGGTTGCTGGCTCTATGATCTCATATCGAGATCCGATTGTGATGGGCAGTTGGGTTTGTTATTCCACAACGATAGTTGCTTGTAATGGAGTATTTGATATGGATGCAGAAGAAAGAGAATCTTATGTTCGAGAAGTGCAAAAAGGGATGGTGTTGGGCATGTACACTCAGTTGGATTCATTGGATTATGTGGAATTTTATAATTATAGTGCTGATTATTACGAAGACCCATATGAATATTTGGTGGATGAAAATTGGGAGGAATTGGGTTTTATTCCTAATGTATGGGTGAATCAAGAATGGTATACTCAAGCAAATGATGTGCCGACCTATATATGGGAGATATTCTCGATGACAAAAGAAGAATTTGACAAAAAATATGGACAATGGTCGATTGTATTGAATAAAAGAGATGCGATGGTTAGAATTCTTGAGCGTCATGGAATAAAAGTATATTAATAAACAGTTAAAGAATAGATTATGAAAAGAGTATTGTTATTGTTGTTGTTTTCAATTGCTGGAGTCTGGGTTTTGGGACAAGAAGGAGGAACAGTGTTTATGGATAATGAACCATGGGATATGGTTATAAAAAAGGCTAGGCAAGAAAATAAATTGATTTTTGTGGATTGTTATACTGTTTGGTGTGGACCTTGCAATAAATTATCCAAAGAAGTGTTTCCTCAAAGAGAAATGGGGGATTTTATGAATGAGAAATTTGTGTGTGTGAAATATGATATAGAGAAAGGTGAGGGGGCTAAATTTAAAGAAAAGTACGCTAATGAGATTTCTGCTTATCCAACATTGTTGGTGCTCGATACAGAAGGAGATTTGATTCATCGTTTGGTAGGGTATCAGCCAATGAAGTCTTTACGGGAAGCAATTCAACGAGGTTTAGACGGAATAAATGTTTATGATATGCGGGAAAGCTATTCGCAACATAAAAACGAACGAACGTTTATCAAAAATTATTTGTGGGCATTGAGGAATGCTAATATGATGGAGGAGTACAAAAAGGTGGCTCGTAGTTATACTTCACAATTTTCAATGGATAGTTTATTGACTATGGATTTTTGGGAAATGATAAATCCGATTGTTGTTAACGATCCGTATTGTAAAGAATATCCCTTTATTTTGGAACATTTGGGAAATCTTCAGATGTTAGGAGTAGAGCGCTACGCTTTGGAGGAAGAATTGAATTTTTACATGATGATAACAATAAATAAATTTTATACTACATTGTTGTCTGGGCATTTGGAGGATATCCAAAATGTGTTTAAGGATAGGGTTGTTTATTTGCAATCATTATTGAAATTGCCAGTAAAAGGTTTTTCAGTTCGTCAGATAGAGTTGGCTGCAATAGAATGTATGTTTGATAATGATGTAGATAAATTGTATGAGCGTTTACATGTTTTTATGGATTGTGATATGTTGGGTGAGAATTATTTTTATCGAGAAGTATTTGTTTATTTGTTGAAGAATCTTCGCGATAAAAACAAAGTGGAAGAATGTATAGATTACATCCAAAATCGTTCAAATTGGCAAGAATTTCAGGTGAAAGAACTTGTTGCTTTAGGACATAAATGTTTAGAACAATTATCTAAGGAAGAGAAATGACTGAAAATGAGTTGTCTAATCGTTTTTTTTAATTTAAATCATTATGAGATAATAAATTGAGTGTTGTTTTTGAAATAACCAATTATGTCATTTTGTCGACATCGCCGCCACCTCCCCTGTTTCAGGGGAGGGCTTTAAGTGATCGCTTTTCCCTTTGAGAAATAATGTCTCTTGTTTTCTTCCGTTTTAAATTTGCTCACAATTTGTTGATGTCTTCAATGGAAAGGCCGGTGATTTCGGCGATAATTTCCAAAGGCAATCCTTTGGCTTTCATGGTGCGGGCATTTTTGAGGTTGGCGTTCCGTTCTCCTTCCTTCAGTCCGATTTCCATGCCGGCTTTCATGCCGATTTTCATGCCCATGGCCTGCCCTTTTGGGAAACCGTCTCGGAGGGTGCTGCTGAGGTGCATTTTTGCCGTGCTGACGACATCCCAGAATTTCTCGTAGCCGAGCAACTGCGCGGGGATGAATGCGGATTCCCTTAATTGGGTGATGGCCTCGTTGATGTCGGGATTGGCAGTCAGTTCCTTGGGGATCTCGACGGTTTTCTCGTTGATTTCCGTGAGGTAGCGGAGCCAGAGCACGTGCATTTTTTTGTCGCCGTAATTTTTAGGCGTGAATTTTGGCAATTCCACGAAAATGAAGCGCAGTCCCTCGATGACCTGCGACGTTTCCTCCACTTCGACAATGCGGTAGTCGTGATAGTAGCGGTCTCCCTCCGCAAAAGTGTCGTTGACGAGGTTGAGGGAATAGACGGGTTGCAACAGCTCGTAGTAGTCCCCTACCTCCAGTTGCTTCACATAGGCCTTCGAAGCGTTGAACAACACCCGCTGCTTGTAAGCGGACGTCCACATCATTTGCATCTCCACGATGAACAGCCGTCCCAATTTGTCTTTGCACATCACGTCGACAATGCTGTCTTTGCTCAGAGGATTTTGGGGCACGAGTTCCGGATTCATGTATGTGACGCTTTCGATTTCCTCGTCAGGGGTCTCGAATGGCAACAGCGCATTGAGGAAACTGATGACGAGTCTGGGATGCTCGCCGAACACTTTCTTGAACGTGAGGTCCGCTTTGGGGTTCAGGTATCTCATGGCCGAACGTTTTAGTCTGTTGTTTTTGTTTTTGCGAAGATAATGCAATTTGTCCGTCGAACCAAATATATGTGGCCAAGTTTGTTTGGGGCAAATGTGGTGCGAGGGAATGAGAATCAATCGTGGCAGGCGGCGATTAATTTTTTTATCCAGTTTTTGAAGCGGGGACATCTGTTCAGGATGGTGTCGATGCCAACGCATAGTGCGATGAGGTTGCCTTCCAGTATTTTGTCGTAGTTGGCATGTATGGCCAATAGACGCTTGGAGGGTGCTTTGTCGGGTGAAGAATTTATGTCTTCCGGATTGGCGTAGGCGCGGACAATGGCGTTGGTTTTTTCTTGTTCAAGGGGTGAGAAATATTCCTTGAAGCCCGCATTGGAAGAAAATAGTAACGCTTCGAACTCATGCAATTGGATGTAAGGGACAAAACGGTGGTCATTGATGTCTTCGGCCACACATTTTTCCATTTCTGCCACTTGTTCTTCATGATTTGCGATTCCGGCCCAGCGTTCTTTAAAAGGAACTTCGGGGCAACGGAAAAAGTCGACAAATGTGGATACGATAAAATCGTCCTTTGCGGAGGATAGTAGCCGTTTGGCATCATTTTTCAGGTGCGCGTAATTTACGAAACCGCCTTTCCCCGTTTTGCTTGTACGGATTAAGACTGGAGTGACGTTCAAAATTCCCCGTTCGGTCAAGTAGGGCGATAGTAAAGACTTGACGAATTCTTGCTCCGTCTGCCCTTCCACGATGATGTAGAGTCGTTTCATGGTTGCCCTCCGATGAGATTTTTTTCCCAAATGTCGCCTAAGCTGTAATCTTCCAGCCACATTGAGAGTTGGTCGCTGTTTAGGCGGGTGAACACGCTTTGCTCGTCTTTTCTGTCGGCCACGATGATGTCCTCCGGAGAGAAGCAACTTACGATGTTGACCGATTGCGTGGCCAATATGATTTGTTTTTGTTTGGCCGCATTGCGCACGAGGGCGGCCAATTTGTTGATGGCAGTGGGGTGCAAGCCCAATTCCGGCTCGTCGATGATGACGGTCTCGGGCAGTTCCGGTTGTAACAGCAATGTTGTCAAGGCGATGAAACGCAACGTACCGTCGGACAGGTTCGTGGCGTCTAAATACATGTCGCTGTCGTTTTCTTCCCATTCCAAGGTGATGAAATTCCGCATGGCGGGATTGGGACGTAGAACAAACCTTTTGAAATAGGGCGCAATGGAACGGATGACATTTTCTATCATGTTGAACGTCTGTGGGGTGGTTTGTTGCAGACGGTAGAGGTATGCGGCCAAATTGGACGCATCGTGCCTTAATTTGTCATTGTCGTTTATGGGGCACGGTTTCCTCATCGGGGAGGACAGGCTTGTGTCGTGAAAGTGATAGACGGTGAAACTTTTTAGAAATTTACGCAAATAACTGGCGCGCCATTGGGAATTAAACAGAATCTTGGATTCTTCCACGCTTTGGTCCCATATCATTTTGTTCCATTTTTTCTCGTAGTTCTTGGTCGTATCCTTTCTGTTGTTGAAATAGTCGCCGGACAATTCGATAAAAGCTTTGTTGCTGGTTGTCGGTCGTAGTTCGCAAAAGAAAGCATTGGTGTTGTCGAAGTCAATCAGCATGCGGATGAACTTTGATTGTTTTTGTCCCCGGTAAAGTAGACGGTCGATTCCGCCATGACTTAACACGTGGCTTCCCAAGCGTTGATTCAGAACGGCCTGCAATAATTCAAAGAGGGAAATGAAATTGCTTTTGCCTGCTCCGTTGGCGCCGATGAGCACGTTGAGGTTGGTCAAGGTAATTTTTCCTTGTCTGATAGATTTGTAATTTTCGATATTTATTTGCTCAATCATGTGTCCGAACTGTGTTTTTATGGCATTCGCAGACAAAGGTACTATAATTTTTCGAGGGAATCACGTATATTTGCACAAAACCACGGAGAAAGGGAAGCGCAGAGGGCATGGGAGAAATTGCGTGAGTGTCGCGGGGGGGAGAGAAGTATGGATTTGAATTAAAAGATGTGAGGCTATGGGAGAAAAGTTTGGACAGTTATTCTTTGGACTGATGTGTGCGTGTTTGGGGTGGATGTGGGCTTGTGAGGCGGAGCGGGAGGAGGAGGCTTTGGTGGTGCCGGAGGCACCGGTGATGGAGCAGGTGATGAACCGAGGGACGTTGCGGGTGTGCAGTTATTACAATACGACGGATTACTATGTGTATAAGGGGGTGCCGAAGGGGTTTCATTACGAGTTGGTGAAGGAGTTCGCCGAGCAATTGGGCGTGCGGTTGGAGATGACGGCAAGCGTGGACGTGGAGGAAAGTATTCGGCTGTTGAACGGGGGAAAGTATGATTTGCTTGCCATGAGTCTGACGGAAACGCCAGAAAGGGACTCGTTGGTGGAGTTTGCCATTCCGCTTTTCACCACCGCCCGAGTGTTGGTTCAAAACGAGATGAACAAGCCTTTGGCGAGGCGGGTGTCGGATTTGGCAGGAAAAGAGATCTTCGTGCAAAGAGGAACGAACTATGCTGATTTCCTGCACCGGCTGGATGATTCCTTGAAGTTGGGCATTCGGGTGACGGAGATAGACAGTCTGACTTATGAAGATATTCTTTTGGAGGTGGAGAATGGAACGTGGCCGTACACCGTGGTGGACGAGAATGTCGCCCGGACCGCTTCCCGCTATATGACTCACGTTGACGATTCGTTGGTCCTTTCCGCACCTGTCCCTGTGGCGTGGGCTGTGAAAAAGGGCGAGGAAGGGTTGTTGCATGAATTGAATGTTTGGTTAAGCGAGAAGAAACAAGAGGAGTCGTTTAAAGTGAGGTACAACCGTTATTTTAGGAGCACGTATGTCACATCTCTCCGCAATTCCAAAT
>CALUHX010000036.1 GCA_944320555.1 uncultured Butyricimonas sp.
ACCGGGTTCGCGTTTTGTCTGGGAAAGATGAAAGGACTTTCGGGAACGGAGTATTGGCTTTGGGGAGTCGGTTTTTTGGCTTGTTTGGCGGCGAGCATGTGTTTGCTGGCCAAGGCGGCGCAGGTTCTGCCTATCGGCACCGCTTATCCCGTGTGGACGGGAATCGGGGCGGTGGGGGCGGTGTTGCTGGGAGTCGTGTTCCTGCATGAGCCGGTCTCTTTCGCCCGGGTGTTTTTTCTTGTCATGTTGATAGCGTCCGTCGTGGGACTGAAGGTGGTGTCCGCTCTTTAAAAGAGGAACAGGTAGAGGCGTCCGAGTTTTTCTTTCAGAATCCGCCGGGCGATTTGTTTGTGTTTCTTGACTGTCTCGACGGCGATGTTCAGCTTCTTGGCTATTTCTTGGGCGGACAGGCCGTCGAGCATGTGCGAGAACACTTGCCTGCTGGCGGGCGGAAGGTCTTCCAGCGCTTTCATGGCGAGGCGGAACGACTCTTCTTTGATGTAATTGTTCATGTCTTCAGTGGGCATGTTCTCGGCGTAGTCGCGGAGTGCGTCCGAGTGTGTTTTTGCGTCGCGGAGGTGGTTGAAGCATCTGAAGCGGACCATTTGGTAAAGGTAGGCGGAGAGGTCTTCAATCTTCGCGAGCGATTCTCTGGTTTCCCATATCCGGACGAACACGTCTTGCACGATGTCCTCCGCGGTTTCTTTGGAAACGACGTATCTGCACCCGAAAGAGACGAGTGCGGGGTAATACTCGACGAATAGCGCTTGGAACGCTTTTTCGTCGCCGCGGGCCAGTGCCTGGATGTCTATCGGGTTGTCAGCCATAAACGAGTTTTTATTTATGAACAAAAATAAAAGAATTAATTCCACGAGACAAGTGAACGGGTGTAAATAACGTGTTTCGGGGCATAAAAAAGAAGATGTGCCGTCTCGGGCACACCTTCTTGGCCGGTTTCTTTATTGTCGGATTTTATTCCACTCTCCATGCGCTGCCCAAAACGTTGATGGTTTTGTGCTTGTAAAGCTCTTTCAATGCGTCGCGGGCCGGGCCGAGATATTTGCGCGGGTCGAATTCGGCCGGCTTGGTCGCCATTACTTCGCGGATGGCGGCGGTCATGGCCAGGCGGCCGTCGGAGTCAATGTTTATTTTGCAGACGGCGGAAGTGGCGGCCTTGCGCAGCTGGTCTTCCGGGATGCCCACGGCGTCTTTCAACGCTCCGCCATACTTGTTGATGATTGCCACCTTGTCCTGCGGAACGGACGATGCCCCGTGCAGCACGATGGGGAAACCGGGAATGCGGCGTTCGATTTCTTCCAGGATGTCGAAACGCAAGGGTGGGGGCACCAATATGCCGTCGGCGTTGCGCGTGCATTGTTCCGGTTTGAATTTGTTGGCTCCGTGGGAAGTGCCGATGGAGATGGCCAAGGAGTCCACTCCGGTCTTTTTCACGAAATCTTCCACGAGGTCGGGACTTGTGTACACGCTCTTGGCGGCTTCCACGTCGTCCTCGATTCCGGCCAGCACGCCCAGCTCGCCTTCCACCGTCACGTCAAACTGGTGGGCGTAGTCGACCACTTTCTTGGTCAGGGCCACGTTCTCGTCATACGGGAGCGCGGAGCCGTCTATCATCACGGACGAAAAGCCCATTTCGATGCAAGACACGCACAGCTCGAACGAGTTCCCGTGGTCGAGGTGCAAGCAGATGGGAATGTTGCAACCGAGTTCTTTGGCGTATTCCACGGCGCCTTGTGCCATGTAGCGCAGGATGGTTTGGTTGGCGTACTTGCGCGCTCCGCTGGACACTTGCAGTATCACGGGAGATTTCGTTTCCACGCAAGCGCTGATGATTGCCTGCATTTGCTCCATGTTGTTGAAATTGAATGCCGGGATGGCGTATTTGCCTTCCATGGCCTTCTTGAACATTTCTCTGGTGTTGACCAGTCCTAAGTCTTTGTAATTAACCATTGCCATAATATGTTTTGATATCTTCGACAAAGGTAGTAATTAAAATGAGAGTATCGTCATTTGGCGAGGAAAATATAAAACGTTTGCATCTTTTGATTACGCAAACTCTTTTGCGTAGGTGTTTTTAATTGTTTTTTAGATTACCATTGAATCTCGCTCATGCCGTGCGCGCGCAGATAGGCGTTGGCCTGGCTGAAATGGTGGTTGCCGAACCAGCCGCCGCGGTTGGCCGACAGCGGGGAGGGATGCACGCTTTTCAGCACGAGGTGGCGGCTCGTGTCGATGAACGCCCCTTTGCGTTGGGCGTAGGCTCCCCACAGCAAAAACACCAGATGCTCTTTCCGGGCTGCGAGTTCCCGGATGACGGCGTCCGTGAACGTTTCCCAGCCTCGGTTTTGGTGGGAGCCTGCTTGGTGGGCGCGGACGGTCAATGTGGCGTTCAGTAGCAGCACGCCTTGGTCCGCCCAGCGTTCCAGATTGCCGGATGTCGGGATGGGAGTGCCCAGGTCGTTGTGGATTTCTTTGAAAATGTTTTGCAACGAGGGAGGCTGCTCTATGCCTTCCGGCACCGAGAAGCACAGGCCGTGGGCTTGGCCCGAGCCGTGATAGGGGTCTTGGCCCAGAATGACCACCTTCGTCTTGTCCACCGGACAGTGGTTGAAAGCGTTGAAGATGAGTTTCCCGGGGGGATATATGCGTGTCGTGTGGTATTCGTTTTTCACGAATTGGATGAGTTCCGAGAAATAGGGCTTGTCGAATTCCTCTTGTAATAATTCCTTCCACGAGGGTTCTATCTTCACGTCCGTCATAATGCGATGGGTTATTTGATTTTTATTTCGAACAATTTCGGCCAATGCTTTCCGGTCACGTAAATTGTGCCTTTCTGCTCGTTATAGGCGATTCCGTTCAGCACGTCGTCGTCCGAGTCCAGTCTCGCCTTCTCTGCCGCGGTCAGCAGGTCGGGCAGGAGAAGCTCCTCCGTCACGGCTCCTGTTTTCGGGTTGATGACGACAATCCTGTCCGTGAGCCACACGTTGGCCCATATTTTTCCGTTGATATATTCCAGTTCGTTCAGATTCGTCACGGCTCCCTTGTTGTCATATACCTCGATGGTTTTGAGGATGGAGAAGGAGTCGGGGTCCAGAAGGTAGAGTTTGTGGCTTCCGTCGCTCATGACCAGGGTGTCGCCCATCGTGGTCAGGCCCCAGCCTTGGGAATCGTAATCAAAAGTGGTTTCCAAGGCGAAACTTGAGATGTCGTACACGAATCCTTTGCGGGAGGTCCAGGTCAATTGGAAGATTTTGTCCTTGTATATGGTGATGCCTTCACCGAAATATTGGCTTTCCAGGCTCAGCACGGAGAGAATCTTGTCTTTTTCGAGGTCGACTTTCCTTAATGTGGACTCTCCGTAAAGGCCCGTCCCCTCGTAAATGTAGCCCTCGTGGAAAATCAGGCCTTGCGTGGAAGCGTCCGGTGCGTGGCGGTAAGTCTTCACGAGCTCGTATCCCAATTTCCGGGGAGCTTCTCCCGGCTGGACGACGAAGGACTGCGTGGCCACCCCTTGGCGGTTGTCGGAATGGAATGCGATAAGTTTCAGATTGTTCCTTCCGCATTTGGTCTCCGGTATCTTAAATTGGAATTCCCGCTCCGTGCTGTCGAGCCGGGCGATGAGCCGCTGGTTGAAAAACACGTGGGCGGAATCCACAACGTACCGGCGGTTGTTGGCGAACGACACGGTGGTTTCCTCGCCGTAGCGGCAAGTGTCGTACTTCATGGGGTAGACGAATTGCACGCTTTTCACGTACCGCGGGCCTTTTTCCGCATCTCCTTGTTCCGTTGCGGGAGGCGTCTTTCCTTCCTGCTCGGTCGTCTTCTTCCCGTTACAGGAAAAAAGCGCGATGAGCAGGAAAGCGAGCGCGAGCCGCATTGGTTTTAATCTTCCAGCAAACTCCATTCGTATCCCTCTTTTGTGTCTTTGATTTGGATGCCGGCGTTCTTCAGCTCGTCCCGGATGCGGTCGGAGGTGGTCCAGTCCTTGTTGGCTCTGGCCGCCTTGCGCACGTTCATCATGGCGTCGATGACTTTGCCCAACGCCTCGTTGCTGGCGTTGTTGTCCGTCTCGCTTTGCAGTCCCAGAATGTCGAACACGAAATCGTGGAACAACCGCTTCAGCTTGTCCAGATTCTCCTCGTTGATTTTTTCATGTCCGGCCGCGATGGAGTTGATGACGCGTACGCCTTCAAACAGGTGGGAAATCAGCACGGGCGTGTTTAGATCGTCGTTTATGGCTTCGAAACAATTGTTCTTCAGCGTTTCAATGTCCACCGTGTTTTCGTTTGACGGTTTCAGTTTGTCGAGTTGTCTCACGGCGGCCATTAGTCTTTCGTACCCTTTCTCCGCGGCTTTCAGCGCCTCGTTGGAAAAGTCCAGCGGGCTGCGGTAGTGGGCCTGCAGGATGAAAAAGCGCACGGTCATCGGCGTGTAGGCTTGTTCCAGCACGTCGTTTTCTCCCGAAAACAATTGGTCGAGCGTGATGAAATTGCCCAACGATTTCCCCATCTTCTGCCCGTTGATGGTCACCATGTTGTTGTGCATCCAATAACGCACGGCGTCGTGTCCGCACGCTGCTGTGCTTTGGGCGATTTCGCATTCGTGGTGGGGGAATTGCAGGTCCAGCCCTCCTCCGTGGATGTCGAACCGGTCGCCCAGATACTTCTGGCTCATGCACGAGCATTCCAGGTGCCATCCCGGGAAACCTTCTCCCCACGGCGACGGCCACCGCATGATGTGTTCCGGGGCGGCCTTTTTCCACAGGGCGAAGTCGAACGGGTTGCGTTTCTCCTGCTGGCCGTCCAGTCTGCGCGTGTTGGCGAAAAGTTCCTCTATTTTTCGTCCGGAAAGTTTTCCGTAATGGTATTTTTGGTTGTAACGCTCCACATCGAAATAGACGTTTCCTTCGCTTTCATAGGCGAAGCCGTTGGCCATGATTTGCTTGATCATCTCCTGCTGCTCGATGATGTGGCCGGACGCGTGCGGCTCGATGCTGGGCGGCAGGGTGTTCAGCTGCGTCATGTTTTTGTGGTAGCGGATGGTGTATTCCTGCACCACTTCCATGGGTTCCAGTTGCTCCAGCTTGGCTTTTTTGGCAATTTTGTCTTCCCCCTCGTCCGCGTCGTTCACCAAGTGGCCCACGTCTGTGATGTTGCGCACATACCGCACCTTGTAGCCCAGGTGGCGCAGATAGCGGAACAGCAGGTCGAATGTGATTGCCGGCCGGGCGTGTCCCAAATGGGCGTCCCCGTACACGGTGGGGCCGCACACGTACATCCCCACGAAAGGCGGGTTCAGCGGCTCAAACAATTCTTTTTTACGGCTTAGCGTGTTGTATATGACCAGTTTGTTTTCCATAATCCACATTTTTAATTTCCACAAAAGTAGTAAAATAATCCGATACTTCTTGTTTTTTCCAAAAGAGAAATATGCGGCCTGAGATTCGGTTTGTCGGGAAATAGGGAATGTTTGTGCGGATGGTTATTTTTATTAATTTTGTGACCACAAGGAAGATTGTTTTATGCCAATGAGTGATGAAAAAATATTGACCGCCTTGTCGGCCGACAAAAGGGAAGGTGTGCGGTTGCTGTTTGAACGCTACTACCGCCCGTTGGTCCTGTTTGCGGGGGAACTGCTGGAGGACCAAGTGGAGGCGGAGGACATCGTTCAGGATTTTTTCGTGAACCTGTGGGAGGACGACTATCTGCTTCGTATTAAAGCCAATGCGTTGAGTTCTTATATGTTCGTGTCCGTTCGTAACCGTTGCTACACACATCTGCGGCGGAATGACATCCTGCGGAACAAGGTGGACATTGCGGACATCGATGTGGCCGCCGACTCGGCCGCCGCCTTGAGCCAGGAAATCGTGGACCGCGTGACGGTCGAGATAAACAAGCTGCCCGCACAGACGGCCAAGGTGCTTTCCTGTGTCCTGCTGGACGACATGAAATATCAAGAATGCGCTGCCAGCCTGGATATTTCCGTCAACACTGTGAAATCCCTCCTCCGCGTCGGCATGGCCGCCCTCCGCGAGGCCATGAAAGGCGACCGGGACCTCGTCCTCTTGCACATATTCTGCTATTCCCGCGTTCTGCCTCCCGACACTCTGCTCGTTTGACCTTGCCTTCCCGGCATGAATCGCCCTTTCCCTATGGGTGGCGTTGGCCACATTTCGACACAGTTCCGCTATGCGGCTTCCGGGGCGGATTGTCATTCGAGAATGACCGTCACGGACCGCGCGCCGTGGGCTCCGATGACGAGGGCCTGCTCGATGTCGGCGGTTTTGGAAGGACCGGCGATGAAACAGCCGTAGCCATAGTCGTCAAATCCCGGTCGGGCGTAGGCTTCGTGCATGTTGTTCACGAGGTTGTCGCGGTTTAGGAGAATCACCAAGGCTTCCGATATGAAAAACAAAGCCTTGTGACGGGTCTGTTGTTTTATCCAGACCATGCCGTTCTCCAACACGCCGAATTCTCCGCGGATGACGGCGACGTCCGTGCCGTTCAATTCCCGCGGGTCTTCCAGCAAATCCGGGTTCACTGTTGCGCAGTTGATTCCGGGCAGGTTGGAGGCGATGGTCTTGGCCTCGGGATAGGTCTTGCGGATGATTTCGTTCACGTCCTCGCCCTTTTCCAGTAGAACACTGTTCGCGCCAGCCACTTGCAGGATTTTTTGGAACTGCTCCACAGGGTTCGTGAAAGTCAATGGTTGGAAATCCGCTTCCGGGCGCGGTTCCGGCTTGATGGCGTTTTGTTTCAAACGGGCCAGTATTTCATCTCTGCTGCTCATGTTTTGTCGAATTTATGATTGATATTATTTAACTTCGCCTTTTTTCCACATTTCGTTGAATGTCTCCGGGGCGAAATCCGGCAGTTCCCGCCCGATTCCCCAGGCGTCGAGGGAGTTGTAGAGGACGAAGCGCGGCATCTTCTCGGCCAGACGTCCGGCTTTGATGGCGGAGTAGAACATGGCTGGGTGCTCCATGACGAGCTTCAATCCCTTCACGATGAACTTCTTTTCCGAAGACGCCAGATGAAGCGGGTCCAGTTGTTGCCGCCATTTGTAGATTTGCTCCGCCAAGTCTATCTTGGCCGGGCAGACATTGGAACAAGAATGGCAAAGCGTGCATGCCGACACGTTGCCCGAGTACTTCTCCGGCGAGCGCAACATTCCCAGATTGATGCCGATAGGCCCGGGAATGAAGTAGGAATAGGAATATCCTCCCGTGCGGCGGTAGACGGGGCAGGTGTTGATGCACGAGCCGCAGCGCAGGCATTTCAGCATGTTCACATGGTCCGGATTGCCGAGGATGTCGCTTCGCCCGTTGTCCACGATGACGATGTGCATCTCCTGTCCTTCTACCGGCTTCTTGTAGTGGGAGGTGTAGGTCGTGGAAGGCTGCCCCGTGGCGGAACGGGCCAACAGGCGCACATACAGCGCGAGGGCGTCATAGTCCGGCACCACTTTTTCCATCCCCATGATGGCGATATGCACTTTGGGGAACGAGGTGCCCATGTCGGCGTTGCCCTCGTTAGTGCAAACCACGAATGCGCCGGACGAGGCCACGGCGAAATTCACGCCCGTCATGGCGATGTCGGCGTTCAGGAAATTCTGGCGCAGCGCCTTGCGGGCGGCGTGGGTCAGGTAGGTCGGGTCGCTGTTGCCCGGTTCCGTGTGGAGTTCCTTCTCGAACACCTTGCCCACTTCCTCCCGCTTGACGTGGATGGCGGGCAGCACGATGTGGCTGGGCGGCGTTCCCATGAACTGCATGATGCGTTCCCCGAGGTCGCTTTCCACGGCCTCCACGCCCCGCTCCTCGAGGTAGGGGGTCAATCCGCATTCCTCGGACAGCATGGATTTGCTCTTTATCAAGTGCTTGCCGCCGTGACGCTGGATGATGTCATACACGATGCGGTTGTGCTCCTCCGCATCTTTCGCCCAATGGACGTGCGCGCCGTTGGCGGTGGCGTTGCGTTCGAACATTTCAAGGTAGTAGGCCAGATTGCTGATGGTGTGTTTTTTCATCCGGCTGGCCGTTTTGCGCAGGGCTTCCCATTCCGGGACTCCGTGCGCCATCCTGTCGCGTTTCTCGCGGACGAAGTAGAGCGCCTGGTCGTGCCATGCCGTCCTTTCCCGGTCGGCGATGAATTTTTTTGCGGCTTTAGCGTGCGAACTCATATTTTGTTTGGTTTTAAGATTAGACTTTTTGACTTGCGAGTATTTCCACGATGTGTTTCGTGCGGATGGGCAATTTCTCCCGGCGGATGATGCCTTCCATGTGCATCAGGCAGGAACTGTCGGCTCCCGTGATGTATTCGGCTCCCGTGGAGATGTGGTCCCGCACCTTGTCCTGCCCCATGCAGACGGAAGTGGCGGCCTCCTCGATGGAAAACAGCCCCCCGAATCCGCAGCACTCGTCCACCCGTTTCGGCTCGAACACCTCGATTCCCTCCACCAGCGAGAGCAGGTCTTTCAGCGTGGAACGGCGGGGCTCCACCAATTCGCTCGGCGAGCCCAAATGAAGAAGGCGCAAGCCGTGGCAACTGTTGTGCACGCTCACCTTGTGCGGGAAATAAGCGTCCAGCTTGTTCACTTTCAGCACGTCGTGTAGGAACTCGCAAATCTCGTAGATGCGGTTGCTGAGGCAGGCGTGTTCCTCTTTCCGGAGCAGCGTCGGGTAATGCTCTTTCACGAACACGACGCAACTGGCCGACGGGCCCACCACGTAGTCGTATCGCTTGAACAGGTCTTCCATTTGTTCCGCCAGGCGGGTGGCGTCCTTTTCAAACCCGCCGTTCGCCATGGGCTGGCCGCAGCACGTCTGGTTGAGGGGATAATCCACGTCCACCCCCAGCGAAGTCAGCAGTTTGTACGAGGCGACCCCCACTTGGGGATACACGGCGTTGATATAACACGGGATAAATAATCCTACTTTCATATTTGTTCTTTTATGTGTTGATAAACAATCGTCTTATGCAAAAATGTAGACAATCACTCCGGTGATGACCACGTAGGCCACGGCGTAAACGACGGCCGATTTCAGAATGTTGCCCTCCTGTCCTTGCTGGTTGCAGGCGGAAGTCGCGATGGCTATGCTCTGCGGGGAAATGATTTTCCCGCCCGTGGCGCCTGCCGTGTTCGCCGCGGACAACCAGGTCGGGTCCACTCCGATGTGGCCGGCCACGCCCGCTTGCAGCTTGCCGAAGAGGATGTTGGCCGACGTGTCGCTGCCCGTCAGGAATGTGCCGATGGCTCCGATGGCTGGCGCGAACAGGGGATAGAACGCGCCTGTCGCGGAGGAGAGGGCCACGGCCAGATGGTTGATCATGCCGGCCGTCTCCATGATGGACGAGAAACCGACAAGGCAGATGACCGTCACGATGGTCTTGCGCAGTTGCACCAGCGACCTCCACAGGATGACCAACAGGTCTTTGGCCTTTCCGCCTTGGATAAGTCCCCCTATGAAAGAGCCGATGAAGAGCAGCACGCCGCCTTGCGTCAGCCACTGTATGGTGTATGTCTTTTCCACTCCGCCGATGGCAAGGTGGACGGACGAGGCGCACACGGATTGCAACGCCGTCTTGATGCCGGGGAAGAGCGGACTTGTGACAAGCACCAGAAGCATGATCAGGGCGTACACCATCCACGCCTTGACAATCTCGGACGTGGAGTAAGGAAGCCGTTCCGCGGCCGTTTTTTTCCGGTCGATGAATTTGCCCAAAAGAATAATCACGACGATGGAGGCCAGACTGCCTACGATGGCCGGAGTCTCCGCCCCGACGTAATGCGCCGCGGCGTATTGCGTCGCCAGCGACACCGCCCCCACCGATAGGCTCAAGCCCAGATTCTTCGGCAACGCCTTCCATCTCGGATCGGCCAAAAAGGTGATGACGCACGGGATGAGCAACATCAGCACGGAAAGTTGCAGCACGACCGCCGTGCTTAACGGGATGACATCCAGTCCTGTCTCCTGGGACAGCACGATGACCGGAACGCCCACGGCCCCGAACGCCGTCGCCACGCTGTTGGCGATGAGGCTCACCACCGCCGAGAACATCGGTTTGAATCCCAGGCTGATGAGGATGGCCGCCGGAATGGCCACGGCGGTCCCGAATCCCGCCATCCCTTCCAGCAATCCCCCGAATCCCCACGTGATGAGCAGCACCTGCACGCTCTTGTCAGTGGAAATGGCGGAGAATTGCCGCTTCAACACCTCGATTTTTCCCGTGTGCAGCAACACGTTGTAGCTGTATATCGCCATCAGAATGATGAACAGGATGGGAACCAAGGCTTTCAACATGCCGTAAATGAACGAGTTGAGTGCGTCAGACACCGGTTGGTCGAACGCGAAAATGGCAAGACACAAGGTTAAAAGCAGTGTGACAATACTGCTTTTGTCCCCCGACACTTTAAGGAACCCCATCAGTACAATCAATATGACAATGGGTAAAGCGGCATACAATGTTTCCATGTCGTAGCGGTTAGTTTAAGTTTTATTGTTGTGTTAATAGTTGTTTTGCTTTATTGGAACACTAAAGTAGAGAAATAAAATTGAAAACACCATATTGTATTGTGTTTTATAAAATAAAATAAGATATTTAAACACATCAACCCAAAAACAATGCCGGGGTTTTCCGCTAGTAATAACAGTGTTTTAAGCGGGTAATAAGCCATTATGTTCGGTGGAGGTTCGATGGCGGAACGGTGGGTGGTCGTCCGTGGACGACCGTCCATCGAACTTGCATCGCGCCCGGATCGTGCCGCATGGCTTAAAGGTGGCTTAAAATACGCTTATTAGTGTGTGAAAAGGGGCGGAAAGGGCATGTTTTGGGGGCGTGTGGATGGCGGTGGGAAAATTTTGCGATGGGAACGGATGATTTTTGTGGAATTGGATGTGTTGATTGTTAGTGTGTTATGAAAAATGTGGAGAAAAAAGTGAAAAAAGTCGGGGAGCGACTCACCCATTTGCGATTTTTTTTAGTCTTACTTATAGACAGAAAGGAAAATTATGGCAATATCGGATTATATCGAGGATTTGATTTACCGGGTGCTTTCCGGGGAGGCGGACGAGGAAGACCGTGCGGCTTTCCGGGAGTGGCTGGAGGAGAGCGAGGAGCACCGGACGTTCTTCCGGGAGGTGGAACGGGCGTGGTACACGGGACGGTATGCGATGCGCTGGCGGAACGTGAAAACGAGTGAGGCGTGGCGGAACGTGGAGCATCGTCACGAACGGCGTCGTCGGCGTCGGATTGGATATGTGTGGGGAAGCGTGGCTGCCGTGGCGGCGTTGGTGGTGGGAGTCGCGTTGTTGTGGCTTCCGGAGCGGGAAGAGCCGGTGCCGGTGGCGGAGAACGTCATCCGTCCGGGCGAGTCGAAGGCGGTGTTGATTATGCCCGGTCATGAGGAAATCGCGTTGTGGGGAGAAGGAAGCGACACGATTCGGGAACAGGGAATGAGCATTTTGAACGAAGGCGCGCAAGTGGATTACAGTCAACAGGGTAGCCGGGTGGAGGAGACGGTGTGGCATGAGTTGCGAATTCCCAAGGGGGGCGAATACCGGTTGCGTTTGTCAGACAGCACGATGGTGTACATGAACTCGGATTCCCGGTTGCGGTTCCCCGCGCGTTTTGGCAAGGGAACGCGCGAGGTGGAACTGGAGGGGGAGGCCTACTTCGAGGTGACACGGGATAAGCAGCGACCCTTTGTGGTGCGGACTCCCGAGGTGGCGGTGCGGGTGTTGGGCACGGGTTTTAACGTGATGGCATACGGCGATGACGCGCGGACGGAGGTGACGTTGGTGGAGGGAGCGGTGAAGGTGACGGGAAAGCGGACGAGCGAGACGTTGCGGCCAAACGAGCAATTCGTGTGGGAGAATGCGACGGGACGGCACGAGGTGAGGACGGTGGACGCGCGCAAGTACGTGGAATGGAAGTCGGGCGTGTTGAATTTCGACGCCATGCCGCTGGACGAGCTGGCGGACAGGCTGAGCCGGTGGTACAACGTGGAGTTTTTCTTCTCGAACGACAGTTTGAAGCGGTTGCGCTTCTCGGGTGCCGTGCGGAAGTATAACGACATTGATTACATATTGAGATTGATAGAGGCCACGACGGACGTGACGTTTAACATCAGCGGCACGACGGTGGTGGTCAGCAAGAAATAATGAGAATTAAGGGAGGAAAAAAATGCCGGAAGGTGTTAGGGCCACTTCCCGGCAGAAAACTCTCGACTAAATAGAGTGTTTAATTCAAATACAAAAGTATGAAAAAAGAAGGACATTCGATGCCTGTTCATTGGAATAGGCGGAGGCAAATTTTTAGAATTATGAAATTAACTGTAATGCTGTGCGTGTGTTGCTTCTGCACGTTGTCGGCAAACGTGATGTCGCAGGAGCGACTGAGTATGAAGTTAGGCGAGGTGACTGTCAAGCAGGTTTTCGAGGAAATCCGCCGGCAG
The DNA here is from genome assembly GCA_944320555.1 of uncultured Butyricimonas sp. GTDB lineage: Bacteria > Bacteroidota > Bacteroidia > Bacteroidales > Marinifilaceae > CALUMT01. The sequence goes on from CALUHX010000036.1 coordinate 12,472, forward strand.
ACGGAACGCATCGTGATTTGCAACGACGACCGGCTGGACCAGTCGAGGCGGGTCGTGGCTAATTTCGACGGAGTGGAATTGGGTGAGATTTTGGCGGATGTGTTGCGTGGCAGCGGGATGACTTTCCGTTTCGTGGACGATTATATTTTGATTGTGCCGGAGCGGATGCAGGCGGCTGACACCGTGGCGAAACCGTTGACGATTCGCGGACGGGTGACGGACGAGAAGAAGCAGCCGCTGCCCGGGGTGAGCGTGGTGTTGAGCGGCACAACGGTGGGCGTGTCGACGAACGCGGAGGGACGTTTCCAGTTGGCCGTGCCCGTCCAGAAAGGGTCGCTGGAGTTCTCCTTCGTGGGCTATGAGAAGCAGGTGGTGCCCTTCACCTCCCGCACTGACTCCCTTTCCGTCGTGATGAAAGAAGAGGCCCAGGTCATCGTCGAGGTGGTGGTGACGGGGTATCAAACCATAAGGAAGTCCGATGTCGTCGGCTCAACAAATACAATAAAGAGGGAAGATATGGTTTATGACGGGACGAATACTTTGGAGCAGATGTTGCAAGGAAAATTGCCAGGGGTGGTCGTGATGAATACGAGCGGCTTAGTAGGAACTCGACAGAAGGTTCGTGTGCGTGGTACCTCGACATTGTTGGGAAATCAAGAACCAGTTTGGGTCGTTGATGGAATCATACAAGAAGACCCACTTCCTTTCGACGCACAAGCTTTAAATGACATGGGGGATAATTTTGATATGTTGACTAATTTTATCGGGAATAGCATAGCATGGTTGAATCCTAACGATATAGAGGATGTCACGGTTTTGAAAGATGCGTCCGCCACGGTGTTGTATGGAGTTAAGGCTGCAAATGGAGTTATTGTGATTACGACGAAAAAAGGAGAGAAGGGGCGTTTGAGCGTGACTTATTCCGGAGGTGTTTCCTTGACGAATAAGTTGAATTATAAGAAGATGAATTTGATGAACTCCAAAGAGCGTGTCGATTTTTCCCGGGAGATTTATGAGAGGCACTTGCTAGGGACGATACCTACGACCTCGGTGGGATACGAGAGGGAGTTGCAGCGTTATTTGTCGAAGGAAATAACGTATAGCGAATTTAATGAGGCTGTCCACCGTTTGGAAGTGATGAATACGGATTGGATGGATATTTTGTATCAGACCCAGATGAGCCATAATCATACATTGAGTGTTTCAGGAGGTAGCGATAAGGCCACTTATTATGGGTCATTCAATTATTCTAAGAATAAGGGAGCGGCTAGAGGTAATGAGACGGAGCAGTTCGGTGCTTCTTTTCACATGGACGCACAGGTGCATAAAAACGTGAAAATAGGAATGGGTTTGAACGCATCTTATGGAAAGACGGAAGGATTTTATGTAATAGACCCGTATTCTTACGCTTTGAACACGAGCAGGGCCGTTCCGTGTTATGATGAGAATGGAGACTATTACTATTATTTGTTGGGTGGTTATAAGTTCAATATTTTGAAGGAGTTGGAGGAGACGGGCAATACGAATGACCGGCGGACGTTCAATATCAACTTTAATTTTAGTTGGGATATTCTTCCGAGTCTGCGTTTTGAGATGCTTGGGAGTTTTGGTTCGAATAATACAGTCGGGGAAACGTGGGCTTCGGAATATAGCCATTATATCACGGCGATTCGCGGATATGAGTTCGGCTCTTTTTTGAAGGGGTCGGACGAGTATGACCGTTCCGTTCTTCCCCATGGTGGGGAATTGAATACCACGGAAGCTCGTAACTCTTCGTATACGTGGAGGAATAGTTTGTCGTATAATGATGTGTTTGGCAGGCATCGGGTAGGAATTATGGCAGGGGTGGAATTGCGTAGTACTTTGGTAGACCAGGTGTCAGCAACGACATACGGATATTTTCCGGATCGAGGAAAGAATGTGACGAAACCGCCTTTGGTGGTTAATGGCGTTGAGAACTCGATATATAATAAAATGACGACCCGGATTGTGGATAATATGTCAAATTATTTTTCCTTGTATGGAAGTGCGACGTATTCATTCGACGAGCGTTATGTTTTTACGGCGAGCATACGTTCGGATGCCTCTAATCGTTTTGGGCAGGATAGGAGGGCTCGTTTTTTGCCTGTCTGGTCTATCGGTGGACGTTGGAATGCGCATAATGAGACATGGATGCAAAATCAGAAGGTGTTTAGTGAACTGAACATGCGTGCCTCTTTGGGTTGGCAAGGGAACGTGGCGGAGAATTTTGGTCCGGATCTGGTGGCTCAATTGCCAACGAATGTGGTGAATAATGTGACAGGCGAGTATGAGTTAAAGATAAAATCATTGCCTTATGCGGATTTGCGTTGGGAGAAAACCCGTTCGCTGAATGTTGGGTTTGATATGGGATTGTTTAGAAATAGGGTGATGCTTTCTGTGGAGTATTATAATAAACATTCGGAGGATTTGATTGTTTATAAGGATGTCCCTTTGTCTTATGGCGTGGAGCAGATGCCGATCAATGGCGGAACGATGACGAATGAGGGATTTGAATTGAACTTGAGCACGACATTGGTTCGGACGCAAAATTTTATTTGGAATATTTCCATGAACACAGCCAAGAACCGTAATAGAATAAAGAGCACATTAGTGCCGGATGGCTCTTGGACTTCTGCCGTTAGCGGAGAGTTGAACAAAGAGGGGTATCCTGTTTCCGCATTTTGGGCATTTGAGTTAGTGGGATTGGATCATGAATACGGTACGCCGATTTTTAATATTCCAGAGACTATTGAGGATCCGGAGGGGCAGGGTGATGCCACAAGTTATATGAAGTATATGGGAAAAATGGAACCGGATTTCACGGGTGGTTTATCGATGTCATTCAGATATAAGAATTTATCGTTATTGAGTAGTTTTAATCTGAGTATAGGAGGGAAACGGTTCTTGCATTCTCTGTTTCAAAGCAAGAATTTTCCATACTCTTTACCTGCGGCTTATGACAATCTGTCGAAAGAATTTGTCAATCGTTGGAGGGAACCGGGGGATGAATTGCATACGAATATTCCTGCAATTCCCTCGTACGATGAGGAGAATACAACAAATATAAAATTTCCGGGGACAAATATTGTCGCAAATATTTATGAGATGTATGACTATTCGGATGTCCGGGTGGTGAATGCCTCATTTTTACGTTGCAATAATATATCTTTGACGTATAATCTACCGGATGCGTTCTTGAAATACCTGGGATTGGAAAATGTCGCTTTTTCTGGGTCTGTAAGTAATCCGTTTATGATAGTCAGTAAGGATTACAAGGGGGTAGACCCCGAGGTGGCAACGGGAGGCCAGCCATTATCCAAGGTTTATTCGTTACGATTAAATATTACTTTTTAAATATTGTCATCATGAAACCAAGAATATTGATTATAGCTTTTTTGTTAGGAGTGGTTTGCTCATGGGCTTGTGATGATTTCTTAGAAGAGACAAGTCAGAATGAAATGAAACCTTCTTCTGCGGATGATTTGCAGCAACTGTTGAATGGAGAAGTATACGTGGCAGGGCATAGTTCGGACAATATCTTCCATATGTATTTGGAATTGTTGACGGATAATGTCTCGTGCAGATTTGTGGATGACACTTGGCGGTTGCCTTTGTATGAGCAATATTATCCTGTTTATACATGGCAAGATGATATGTATGAATTGCTGGAGACGAATGGAAAGACGCAAGGAATAGATACGTATGCCCATTACTATCGGGGCATAAAAGGTTGCAATGTGGTGTTGGATATGTTGGATAAAGTTACCGGTAGTGATGCGCAAAAGGCGAATGTGGAAGGCCAGGCGTTGGCGATGAGGGGGTATTTCTATTTCATGCTGGTGAATTTGTACGCTCAACCATATAACGCTCCCGGTATAGATGTGAACGAGGCTCTTGGCGTGCCGTTGATATTGAGGTCCGAGGTGAAAGATGATTATCCTTTCCGGGCTTCCATAGCGAGTGTTTATGAATCTATTGAGTCCGATTTGTTGAGGGCTTTGGATTTGCTAAAGGAAAACGGTCAAGAGAATAGCCCTTTTAGAGCGACGGATATGTTCTGTTATACCATGTTGTCGAGGATGTATCTCTATATGGAAAACTGGGAAGAGGCCGTCAAGTATGCTTCCATGGGATTGGATAAAAATCCAAGATTGTTGAATCTTGCTTCAGTGAGTTCAAGTTATGAGAGTATGATGTATCCTCCCACGGAAAATGTGTACAGCCGTAATAGTCCGGAATTGATATGGGCAGGTTATGGAAATGCGAATCAATATGATTTTGCTACAGGATATTTCACTTTTGTTCCTTCGGATGAGTTGTTGGCGTTGTATCAGTATAATCATGGCGAAACAGGTAACAGGGGGGATTTAAGATTACGTTATTATTATAAATATGCAAAAGATTATGCAGCAGGTGGAACGATGTATGAGCCAATATGCGGGCTTTGCGTGCCTTATCCCGCAGAAACAAATTATCCGATAAAGGGTTTGAGAGTCGCAGAGCTTTATTTGAACAGGGCGGAGGCGAACATTCGCTTGTATTTGGAGAATAGTGAGGAGTCGTTAAGGGAAGAGGCAATAAAGGATTTGAATTATCTGCGGTCATGTCGTATTGAAACGCAAGATAACTCTTCTTATGAGGTGAATTATGCCGGGGAGGAATTATTGTCTTTCTGTCTTGATGAGAGACGTCGGGAATTCGCTTGGCAGGATCATCGTTGGTTTGATCTGAGAAGGTGTGGGATGCCGGAGATTTCGCATGTGTTTCAAGCAAGCGTAGTTTCGGCTCCGGTGACATATGTGTTGGAGCAGGGAGGTAATCGTTATGTGTTACCGATACCTCGCTCGGCTTTGGATAAGAATTATAATTTGCAGCAGAATCCTTAATATGAACAATAAGATAGAGTCATTATGAAAGCGATACGGTTAATAATGGGAATGGCGTTTTTAGCTTTGACGGCCTGTTATGAAGAAGATAAATTGACACCCTCGGAAGAAGGTGAGAATGTTTATAACGGAGAATATACTTTGCCTCAGGGAAATCATGATTATGATAATGATATCCTTGAATTGTTCTCGAAGTATCAAACGATGTTTCTTTACAAGTATGAGCCTCACGATATTTATTATAATTATAATACGGATGCGTATCTTGGTGGAAGTTACGATGCCGAAAAAGATTCCACGTATTCCGGAATGTTTGATATTCCTTCTGATGAAGCGTGGGTTGGTAAACAATTGGATTTGTTGAAGGAATTGTGGTTGGGATATTATCCGGATGATTTTCTTTTGAAGCGGTTGCCGCAAAAGGTGTATATGGTGGACAGTTTGTTTTCCGCCGCAGACGGTAGAGGTACTCCATTGCAGAATCTGAGAACGAATTTGTTGGTGTGGAGTGGGGGTGATTATATGTTGGTCACTTATGGCGATGAACGTGTTCAAGCTATGACGAGGGAGGAGAAATTTGAATATAAAATAGAGTTGAATCTCGAATTTTTAATGGGACTTGATTTGCCGGTAACTGCGGCTTTTAGTGGAGTTAGCAATTATAAGATATTTTCTAATATAAATAATCAGCAATATATTTATCAGTATGGTTTCTTGAATTGGAATAATTCGACAACTCCACAGGATGACTGGCTTAGTTATTTGGAATTGGCAGTTTCTGTTCCTTATGAGGAACTAATCGTAGAAGGTCCGAATGGCTTTTTGCATCCTTCAAAGGATTCAAGAGGATTGATTAGTCAAAAGTACGAGTTGATAGTCGAACATTTTTTGTCAGAGTATCAAATCGATTTGAAAAAAATAGGGAGAGATTTTGCTGAAGAAAATTGAGTTGGTATAAAAAAGATCTTGTAAATATGAGTGAAGCAGTCGTTAAAGTGAAGAATTTGTCGCATCGTTATAGTATACAATGGGCGATAAAAGATATTAATTTTGAAATACCAGAAAAAGGGATTTTCGGTCTATTGGGGTCAAATGGGGCGGGGAAATCTACGATTATGAATATTTTGTGTGGAGTTTTAAAGCCGACCCAGGGCGATGTTCAGATTAAAGGGATTTCAATGAGCGAGAATCCGGTCGTTGCCAAACAGTACATAGGTTTTCTGCCTCAAGATCCTCCTGTGCACGTGGAGTTGACAGTAGAGGAATATCTTTCTTTTTGTGCTGGTTTGCGAGGAATCCCTCGGGAAAAAGCTCGTAAGGCGGTTGATGAGGTTATGGAACGATGTGCGATTGCGCATTTTAGAAAACGCTTGATACGTAATTTGTCCGGAGGATATCGGCAAAGAGTGGGTATCGCTCAAGCGATAATCCATAGCCCTGATTTTGTGGTCTTGGATGAGCCGACTAATGGATTGGATCCTAATCAAATATTGGAAATACGTCGATTGATAAAGGAAATTGCAGAAGAACGGACCGTGCTTTTGTCTACTCATATGTTGTCTGAAGTCCAAGCTCTTTGTGATAACATACGAATGATAGAGCATGGTAAAATTGTATTTGATGGTACTGTGGCTGACTTTGATAATTATTTGACTCCGAGTTCAATGATTGCGACTTTGTTGGCCATGCCAAGTGTGGAAGAAATATCCACACTTCCTCACCTTATTCGCGTGGAAGAGTTGGGAGGAACGCAATATCGGTTGGTGTTTGACGATTTGACGGATATTGCGGACCAAATCGTTGAGGCTTGTGTTGCGAGGAAGTGGCGTTTGGCGGAAATACGGATTGAGAAAAGTTCATTGAATGAAATATTTGCAGAGTTGTCGAAAAAATAAATTAGGCATTATGAGAAAAATTTACGAAATAGCGAAAGCAGAATTACAGACATTGTTTTATTCTCCGGTAGCTTGGTTGATTATTGTTATTTTCGTTTTTCAAATCAGTTTGATTTTTTCTTCTGTGTTGGAAACAATGGTGACGACAACAATGATGGGGTATCAGAATAGTGCGCTGACGATGAAGATATTTGCGAATCCTATGGGAAATGGGCTTTTGTTTCAGGTGCAAAATTATCTTTATCTTTACATCCCGTTGTTGACGATGGGATTGATGAGTCGAGAGTTTAGTAGTGGATCGATAAAATTGTTGTATTCTTCTCCAGTGACCAATGCTCAGATTATTTTTGGTAAATATATTTCCATGTTGGTGTACGCTTTATTATTGACGTTTATTGTGGGAGTATATGTGTTGTTTGGATGCTGTGTGATTGAAAATGTGGAATGGAAGTGGTTGTTGACAGGGTTGTTGGGCATCTTTTTATTGATTTGTACGTATGCGGCAATCGGTTTGTTTATGTCTAGTTTGACTTCATACCAGATAGTGGCAGCGATTGGAACATTGACTGTTCTTGCAATTCTGAATTATATAGGTAGATTGTGGCAAGATATTGAATTTGTTCGGGATATTACCTATTGGTTCTCGTTATCAGGACGTTCCACATCCTTTTTGTTAGGTTTCATTGGTAGTGAAAATGTGATTTATTTTGTCGCTGTCATCGCTTTGTTCTTGGCATTGACTATTGTTCGATTGCAGGCTTGTCGCCAAAAGGCTCGTTGGACGACTTCTGTTATGAAATATATGACAATTATTGTGTTGACGATAGTGGTCGGTTATATCACTTCTCGTCCTGGAATGAAACATTATTATGATGCGACTAAAAATAAAGTAAATACATTAACGCCTAATAGTCAGGCTGTGGTGGAAAAAATGGAGGGAGGACTTACGATTACTACTTATATGAATATATTGGATGATGCCAATATCGGAATCGCTTTTCCTCGTTATGTGAATGCGGATATGGCACGATTTAGCCAATATCAGCGTTTTAAGCCGGAGATAAAATTGAAATATGTTTATTATTATGATTCTATCAATAATCCGAGCCTGGAACGCCGTTTCCCGAATATGACTATGGAAGAAAGGGCAAAACGTCTTATGGAACTTTACAAAGTGAGTCCTCGTCTTTTTTTGAAACCGGGAGAAGTTGATAAGTTGACAGATCTCTCTCAAGAAGGAAAAACTTTTGTTCGGGAACTGGTTAGAGAAAATGGACGGCGTACGTTCTTGCGTATTTATGATGATTTTGAGAAACTTCCTTCTGAGGCGGAGATTACGGCAGCCTTTAAGCGTATCACGATGGATTTGCCTGTTGTTGGATTTGTACAGGGACATGGGGAGCGTTCCATTGAGGATTTGGACAATAAGAGTTTTTCCGCTTTTGTTAATAATCGACATTTTAGGCAATCGTTGATAAATCAAGGGTTTGATGCGAAAGAAGTGATACTTGACAGGCCGATTTCGGATAGTGTCGGCATTTTGGTGGTGGCGGATCCACGGGAAAAATATACGGAATCAGAATTGCAGTATTTGAAAGAATATATTAATCGGGGAGATAATCTGATTGTGTTGGGTGAGCCTCAAAGAAATGACGTGTTGAATCCTTTGACAAATTATTTAGGGGTCGCTTTGCAATCTGCGGAATTGTTTAATGCGGGAGAATACATAGATCTTACTCAGGCTCGTGTTACGGAGTCGATAACAAAGTTTGATTTGTTGTATAATTTGCATGGATTGTATTGGACAAAGGCGGTGATCTCTATGCCGGGAGCTGGAGCATTGGAATATTCACCTGTTCAAGATTTTGATATGACAAAGCTTTTTGTGACCGATTCTTTGGCATGGGGAGAGATGCAGCCTTTTTATTGGGGAGATGAAGAACAGAAGCCTACATGTGACACAACTGTCGGAGAAAGGCAGGGGGAATACACTGTAGGGCTTGCTCTGACGAGAAAAGTGGGGAAAAAGAATCAAAAGATTGTTGTGTTAGGAGATGCAGATTGTTTGAGTAATGGAGAGTTAAGCAGCAGTAGGCGGGGGGTGCGTGCTGCAAACTTTTTGATGATTCCAGGTTTTTTCCATTGGATGTCTGATGGGGAAGTCCCGGTAGATATTCGTCGTCCTGCTTTTCAAGACAACGTATTGAATCTGACCTATGATGGCATGAAATGGGTTTCTGCATCGTTTCAATGGGTATTTCCTGGGATTTTATTGTTGTTGGCTTTGTTTATTTGGATAAGGAGAAAGAGTCGGTGATGTGCTAATGTGATTCGGATATAATTGGTGCGTGTAAAGTACCCGCCATTGGCAGAAATCATGTCAATGGCGGGTTTCAATAATCCTCGCAGAGGTAGTCGTAGACGGGGCGGATGGTGATGGAGTGGCCGTTGTGGGTTATGTCGGAGTATTCATGGTCGGTGAGCAGGAGGAGGTGGTCGCAGCCGGTTTTCCGGGCGGCGAGGAGGAGGCCTGTGATTTCCCGTTTGCGGGTTTTGTCTTTTGAATGTCGTAGGACACTTGGATGACCAAAAAAGGAGTTCTTTGAATTAGTTTCTAAACATTGTACTTGCTGATGGACTCCGCTTTAGAATTTTTTTCGGGGGAGGAGTGCGGGGATGTGACAAATTCTTATTATTTTCGCCAAATTGTTTATGGCAGAATTAAATTTGAGACATTATGTATAGAACACATACTTGTGGACAGTTGAGAATAGAGGACGCGGGCAAGAGCGTTTGCCTTAGCGGCTGGGTGCAGAAGGTGAGGAAGCTGGGGGCGATGACGTTCGTGGATTTGCGCGACCGGTACGGAATCACGCAGTTGGTGGTGGAGGAGCACGCTCCGGACGAGGTGAGGGAGACTGTGGCGCGGCTGGGGCGGGAGTTCGTGATTCAGGCGAAAGGGACCGTCGTCGAACGGGCCAGCAAGAACGGGAAGATTCCGACGGGGGACGTGGAAATCAGGGTGGAGGAGTTGACGGTGCTGAGCGAGTCGGAGGTGCCGCCGTTCACGATAGAGGACCAGACGGACGGGGGGGACGAAATCCGGATGAGGTACCGTTATCTGGACTTGCGCCGGCCGTGTGTGCGGAGGAATCTGGAGTTGCGGCACCGGATGGCGCAGTTGGTGAGGAATTATTTGAGCGAGCGGGGCTTTATCGAGGTGGAGACTCCGGTGCTTATCAAGAGCACGCCGGAGGGGGCGCGGGATTTCGTGGTGCCGTCGCGGATGAACCGGGGGCAGTTCTACGCCCTGCCGCAAAGCCCGCAGACGTTCAAGCAGTTGCTGATGGTGTCGGGGTTCGACAGGTATTTCCAGATTGTGAAATGTTTCCGGGACGAGGACCTGCGGGCCGACCGGCAGCCGGAGTTCACCCAGATAGACTGCGAGATGTCTTTCGTGGAGCAGGAGGACGTGCAGGAGGTGTTCGAGGGAATGATCCGGCATTTGTTCAAGGAGGTGAGGGGCGTGGAGATTCCGCCGATGGAGCGGATGACGTGGAAGGAGGCGATGGAGCGGTACGGGTGCGACAAGCCGGACTTGCGTTTCGGGATGAGGATAAACGAGCTGACGGACATCGCCAAGGGGAAGGGCTTCGGGGTGTTCGACGGCGCGGATTACATCGGGGCGATTTGCGCCCCGGGATGTGCGGGATACACCCGCAAGCAACTTGACGAGCTGACGGAGTTCGTGAAGCGGTCGCAAATCGGGGCCAAAGGATTGGTTTACGTGAAGTGGAACGAGGACGGGACGATGAAGTCGTCGGTGGACAAGTTCTACGGGGAGACCGACCTGCGGGCGTGGATGGAAAGATGCGGGGGGCAAGCGGGCGACTTGTTGCTTATCCTGGTGGGCCCGAAGATGAAGACGCTGCCGCAGTTGTGCGAGTTGCGCCTGGAGATGGGCAACCGCCTGGGGCTGCGGGACAAGAACGTGTTCAAGGCGCTGTGGGTGGTGGATTTCCCGCTGCTGGAGTGGGACGAGGAGACGCAACGCTTCTATGCCATGCACCATCCGTTCACGGCGCCGAAGCCGGAGGACATCCCGTTGATGGACACCGACCCGGGACGGGTGCGGGCGAACGCCTACGACATGGTGATCAACGGGGTGGAGGTCGGCGGAGGGTCCATCCGAATCCACGACTCGGCGTTGCAGTCGAAGATGTTCGATTGTCTCGGCTTCACGCACGAGGCGGCGCAGGCGCAGTTCGGGTTCCTGATGGGGGCGTTCAAGTACGGGGCGCCGCCCCACGGGGGAATCGCCTTCGGGTTCGACCGTCTGGCGTCGATGTTCGCCGGGTTGGACAGCATACGCGACGTAATCGCTTTCCCGAAGAACAATTCGGGGCGCGACGTGATGATTGATTCCCCGTCGGAGATTTCCCGGGAGCAGCTGGACGAGTTGGGAATCGAGTTGCAGAAGACAGAGAAGAAATGAGGAAGAGGCGCGCGGGGATGGGTTGCCTTCCCGGCGCGCTTTTTCTGCGATAATGGTTTAGCCCGTGTTGTTCAAAGATGTCATCGGCCAAGAGGAGATAAAAGAGCGTCTGATTGCCTCCGCGCAATCGGGGCGGGTGAGCCACGCCCAGTTGTTCGCAGGGTCGACGGGCGCGGGGACGCTGGCGTTGGCGCTGGCATTGACGCAGTACCTGCTGTGCACGGGGGAGAAGCGGGGGGACGCATGCGGGACGTGTCCGGAGTGCCGGAAGATGCAGAAGCTGATTCACCCCGACGTGCATTTCGTGTTTCCGGTGGTGAAGTCGGCCAAGGTGAAGTCGCCGGTGAGCGACGAGTACGCCCGGGAGTGGCGGGAGATGTTGCTTCGCTCGCCTTACGTGGACATGGAGGACTGGCTGGCGTCGATGGGCGCGGACGAGAATGCGCAGGCGTTGATATACACGGAGGAGAGCGGCAATATCCTGCGGAAGCTGAGCCTGAAGTCGTTCGAGTCGGAGTACAAGGTGATGATTATCTGGCAGCCGGAGAAGATGAGTCCGGAATGCGCCAACAAATTGCTGAAGATATTGGAGGAGCCGTATCCCAACACGGTGTTCCTGCTGGTGGCGGAGCGTCCGGAGGCGATGCTCAAGACAATCCTGTCGCGCGCGCAGCGGGTGAACGTGCCACCCTTGTCGCAAGGGGACATCGCGGATGAGCTTGTGGCGCGCAAGCGTCTGACGAGGGAGGCGGCCGAGGAGGCGGCCCACGTGGCGGCGGGGAGCTGGCTGAAGGCGGTCCGCATGTTGGAGGAGACGGAGGAGGACGCTTACAATCAGGAGAAGTTCGTGCAGATGATGCGTTTGTGCTGGGAGAGGAAGATGTTGCCGGTGAACGAGTTCGTGAACGAAATCGCCTCGTTGGGTCGGGAGCGGGAGAAGAGTTTCCTGGCGCACTGCCTTTGCATGTTGCGGGAGAATTTCGCCCGCAATTTCGGGATTGACCGTATCGTGTACATGACGGGCCGGGAGAGGCAGTTCTCGACGAGGTTTTCGCCGTACGTGCACGAGGGGAACATCGTGCGGCTGTACGAGGAGTTTGAGCGGGCGTACGGCGACGTGACCCGCAACGGGAATGGAAAGATTATATTCACGGACTTGTGCATCAAGGTGATGCAGAACATAAGGCCGTGAGTGGACAATAATAATAGAGACAGAGTTATGAGTGAAGAGAATGCAGAAGTTCAGGAGAACGCAAATGACAAGAATATAAAGCCGGGGGCGGTGCCTGTCGTGGACTATCGCCTGCTGGCGGGGAAGTTGACGGAATACAATTGGCTGGAGGGAGTGCCGGAGGGACCGTCGCCGTCGGAAATCGTGGAGGTGCGGTTCAAGAACACGCGGAAAGGTTTTTACACGAATCCGAGCAAGTTGAATTTGAAGGTGGGGGATATCGTGGCCGTGGAGGCCGCCTTGGGTCACGACGTGGGAATCGTGTCGATGACGGGGGAGCTGGTGAGGGAGCAGATGAAGCTGAAACGCGTGGACGTGGCGCGCAATCCGCTGAAGAAGGTGTACCGGCGCGCGAAGCCGCACGACATCGAGAAGTGGAAGCAGGCAATCGCCTTGGAGCACGACACGATGATCCGCTCGCGGAAAATCGCCGCCGACCTTGGGCTGGAGATGAAGATAGGGGACGTGGAGTATCAGGGGGACAAGACGAAGGCCATTTTTTATTACATCGCCAACGACCGGGTGGATTTCCGGAAGTTGATAAAAGTGCTGGCGGACACGTTCCATATCCGCATCGAGATGAAGCAGATAGGCGCGCGGCAGGAGGCGGGGCGCATCGGCGGGATAGGGTCGTGCGGGCGCAAGTTGTGCTGTTCGGCGTTCATCACGAATTTCGTGTCGGTGTCGACGTCCGCCGCCCGGTATCAGGACATTTCGCTGAATCCCCAGAAGCTGGCCGGCCAGTGCGGCAAGTTGAAGTGCTGCCTGAATTACGAGGTGGACGCCTACGTCGACGAGCAGAAGGATTTCCCCTCCGCCACGGTGTGGCTGAACACGGGCGAGGGAATGCTGTACCATCAAAAGACGGACATTTTCGGCCGCACCATGTCGTACACTTTCGACAAGGAGGGCCGTGGGGCGATGGTGAGATTGTCGGTGGAGCGCGTGAAGGAGATTATCGCTTTGAACAAGCAGGGCGTGATTCCGGCCAAGGCGTTGGAGGCGGGCGAGGGCGAGGCGAGAGTCTTGAGCTATTCGGACGGCGTGGGTGAGGAGAGCCTGAACCGTTTTGACGAAAAGAAGTCTGCCCGTAAAAACCGTTCCCGCAACCGGAACGGCCAGAAGAACGCGGCGAAAGCCGGGAATGGCGGTGGCAGGGGCGGCAACCAGAACGGCGGCAACCCAAGCGGCAATCAAAGCCAGGGCGGCAATCAAAGCCAGGGCGGCAATCAAGGTGGCAATCAGGGCGGCCTCCAAGGAGGAGGCCAAGGAGGCAATCAGAAAGGCGGCCAGAGCGGCAACCAGGGAGGCGGCGGTCAGAAGGGCGGCCAGAATGCGGCGGTTCCCGCGGGCAAGGTCGGAAACGGTCAGCAGAAAACCGCGGCCCCGCAGGGCGGCCAGAAGCAGAACAGGCCCAAGCCGGTAAGGAAGCCGGGCAACAGGCCCAACAACCGCCCCCAAGGCGCTCCGAGCAAGGAAAAGGGCGAGAAAAAGGAGAACCCGCCCGTGAAAGAGCCGCAGGCGCCGAAACAAGAAAACACTAAATCCACAGAGCAATGAACAATTACAGACCGGCAATGGGCCTTACCCCGGCGGTTAAGGTCATACTGATCATCAATGTGTTGATATTCCTCTTCGTCAATTTCGCAGGAGGGCGCGGGGGTGCGGACTACGTGCAAGTGCTGGGGTTGCATTTGCCGCAGTCGGAGTATTTCCACGCTTACCAATATTTGACTCACATGTTCACGCACGAGGGACTGTCGCACTTGTTCTTCAACATGTTCGCCGTATTCATGTTCGGGCGCATACTGGAGTCGGTGTGGGGAACCAAGCGATTCGTGTTGTACTACCTGGTGACGGGATTGGGGGCGGCGGTGTTGCACTCGCTGGTGAGCTGGTACGGGTATCACAATATCGTGGAGCAGTTCGAGGCCTTCCGGAACGCCCCGGACGCGGGCGCGTTGGCGGACTTCGTGCGGGCCCATTATGGCGACATCAAGGTGGGTGTGCCGGTGGCGAACGGGACATACGCCATCGACGCGCAGAAATTCATCGACGCTTGGATTTCCGACCCCAATCTGCAGGGGGCGGTGGACGTGGCGAACGAGATGTTCCAGGGGACGATGCAGCGGGCTTTGGACACCACCACGATCGGGGCGTCGGGCGCGGTGTTCGGCATCCTGTTGGCGTTCGGGATGTTGTTCCCGAACACGGAGCTGTTCATCATGTTCGTCCCGATACCGATTAAGGCGAAGTATTTCGTGCTGGGGTATGGCGCCCTCGAACTGTTCCTCGGGATTCAGAATTCCGTGGGCGACAACGTGGCCCACTTCGCCCATCTGGGGGGGATGCTGTTCGGGTTCTTCCTGATACTGTATTGGCGGAAGCATAGCAAACGGTTTTACTAAAAGCGGGTAGTATGTATCGGAATCCTTACGCTCAGTTTCAGCCGGGAGGCATTTGGGAGGGACTCAAGCGTTCTTTCCGCCGGGGCACGGCGTTGACCCGCCTGATATATGTGAATGTCGGATTCTTCCTTTTTTTGAAATTGGTGGAGGTGGGGTTCGTGTTGGCGGGCTACCAGCGGGTGGAGGCGTTGTTGCTCGCCTACACGGGAGTGCCCGCCTTGCCGGAAGAATTGCTGTACACGCCGTGGACGGTCGTCACGTACATGTTCACGCATTTCGGTTTCTTGCACCTGTTGTTCAACATGCTGTGGCTGTATTGGTTCGGGAGCATGTTCTTGAATTATTTCTCGGGCAGGAAATTGGTGTGGGTGTACGTGTTTGGGGGATTGTTCGGCGCGCTTTTGTACATGGCGGCCTATTCCGTTTTTCCGGCGTTCGCCGAGGAGCGTTATTTGTCGCGGGCCATCGGGGCTTCGGCTTCCGTGATGGCCGTCGTGTTCGCGGTCTGCGCCTATTTGCCGAACCATCGTGTCTACGTGTTTCTTGTCGGGCCGGTGCGGTTGATTACCTTGGCGTTGTTCACGGCGTTGATAGACGTGTTGAGCATACCCGGCACTAACGCCGGCGGGCACATCGCCCACTTGGGGGGCGCCTTGTTCGGCGTGCTTTTCACCTTGTCCGTCAGGCGGAGCGCGGGCGGCGCCGGATTTTGGGGCAAGCTGTGGAAGGCCTCGCCCCGGAAGCCGAAAATGAAGGTGAAGTACAAGCGAGCGTCCGAGATGACGGACAGGGAATACAACGAGCATAAAAGACAACGGAGCGACCGTATCAACGAGATTCTGGACAAGATTTCCAAGTCCGGTTACGGCAGCCTGACGAAGGAGGAGAAGGAATTGTTGTTCAAAGAAAGAAGGTGACGGATGATGAAGATTGTGGACACGGTCGTGCTGGTCGTCTCCATTGCGGCGACAATCGGTTTGCTGGGAAGCTACACGGCTCCCTACGTTGACCCGAACGTGTTTTATCCGTCCTCCCTGTTGGGGCTGGGATACCATTATTTGTTGTTGGGGAACCTCGTGTTGTTTGGCTATTGGTTGGTCCGTTGGCGGCGGATGGCGCTGGTGTCGTTGGCCGTCATATTGTGCGGCTACCCGTTCATTCGCACCTACTACGGTTTCAATTCCGACGAGGAGGCGGGCGGGGCCGCGGGCGACGTGAGCCTGATGTCCTACAACATTTGCCAGATGGCTTTGCGCGACTCCTGCTCGCGGGAGGGAATCGCGGGCTACGTCGAGGCGTTCGATGGCGACTTTGTTTGCTTGCAGGAATTTCCGAAGGGAGAGTCCGCCTACGCTCTTTTCCCTTCCTATGTGGAGCGGTGGCGGCATGGCGACGCGGCGATTCTGTCCCGCCGTCCTTTCGCGTCCCGGGGAAGCGTTTCTTTCCCCAAGGGGTGCAGCGCCTCGTGTGCGTATGCGGATATCGTTTTGCCGAAGGACACGGTGAGGGTCTATTGCGTGCATTTGGAGTCCTATCGCCTGGGGCGCAAGGAGCAAAAGATATACAGGGAGCTGACCGGAGGGACGAGCGACGACATTTCACAAGGGGTGAAGACCATTTTGGGACGCCTTGTGGCGGCGAACAAGAACCGGGCGAGGGAGGCCGCGATTATCAAACGGCACATGCGGGAGTCGCCCCATCCCGTCGTCATCTGCGGCGATTTCAACGACACGCCCTTGTCCTATCCCTACCATCTGTTGCACCAAGACTTGCGGGACAGTTTTGTGGAAAAGGGACGGGGGCTTGGCAACACCTATATCGGGGAATTTCCCTCGTTCCGCATAGACCACATCCTGCACGACGCGGCCCTGGAGACGGTCTCCTACCTCCGGGATACCGTGCTTTATTCGGACCATTACGCGATACAGGCAAAAATGAAGTTAAAATAATGGGGAACATTTGTTGGATATTTAAATATTTCGCTATATTTGCAGCCGCAAAGGGGAATTAGCTCAGTTGGCTAGAGCGTTTGAATGGCATTCAAAAGGTCGTCGGTTCGATTCCGATATTCTCCACGAAAGGGGTGATGTTTTTGACATTGCCCCTTTTTTCTTAACTTGCACCGGAAAATTGATTGAGAAATGAAAGAAGAACCCAAAGACGAGGAACAGCAGCTGACGCGGAAAATCAAGCCTTACAAAATCGTCTACCCGATTGCGATTGGGCTGGCCGTCGTGTCGTGGATGCTGTACAAGGAATTTGACCCGAAGGCTTTCGACGCGATTCATTTCACGTGGAATTCCGTGTTTTGGTTGCTGGTGGCTTTGGGGTGCATGTTCACCCGCGACTGGGGATACGTCATCCGCATCCGCGTGCTCTCCGGGGGAAAGCTCTCTTGGTGGCAATCGTTGAGAATCATATTCCTGTGGGAGTTCACCTCGGCCGTCACGCCCTCCGCCATCGGGGGGACGAGCCTGGCCATCCTGTTCGTGCACAAGGAGGGCATAGGCGTGGGAAAAAGTTCCGCCATGGTGATGGCCACCTCCTTCCTGGACGAGTTGTATTTCATCATCATGTTTCCCGTCATCCTCCTGTGCGTGAACCAAAGCGAGTTGTGGAACATCGCGGGGGCGACGAAGGCGGTGGTGGACAGCCTCATGCTTTTTGCCGTCATCGGCTACTCGTTGAAATTCGTCTATTTGGTCATATTGAGTTACGGGCTCTTCCGTAACCCGAGAGGCTTGAAATATCTGTTGATGAAACTTTTCAAATGGCGGATATTGCGGAAATGGCGGCACAGCGCCAACGAGGTGGGCTCCGACATCGTGCGCAATTCCCGGGAGTTGCGCAGCATGCCCTTTTCCTTTTGGCTGAAGACCTTTGGGGCCACCTTTTTTTCCTGGACGGCCCGTTATTGGGTGGTTAACGCTATTTTGGTCGCTTTTTGGTCCGGGCACTATGATTGGGCACAACATTTCCTTATCTTTGCGCGGCAGCTCGTCATGTGGATCATGATGTTGGTCAGCCCGACGCCGGGAGGGAGCGGTTTCGCCGAGTACGTCTTTTCCACTTATCTGGGAGAGTTCCTGCCCAATGCGGGGGTGGCCATCGCGATGGCGATATTGTGGCGGTTGATAAGTTACTATCCCTACCTGTTCGTGGGGGCGTTCATCGTCCCGCGGTGGGTGGCCCGGAGCTTCGGGAAGAAAGCAGGTCATACGAAAACTAAAAAGTAAGAGATTATGGGAATGTTTGTCAAACTACCGAAACACAAGCGCTTCGACATACAGCCCCGTTACTGGGACCCCGAGGCGGAGGCGAAGAAAGAGCGCGAGAAGCGCATTCGGGCGGAGCTTGGATTGAAAGAGGACGGCGACGAGTACGTCCCGGACGTGCGGGCCGGTTTGCGGCAGGAATACGCCAGGAGGAAGGCCGAGCGGGCGGGGGGCAAGATGATTAACGCGTTCCGCTTTTTTATCATCCTCATGGTTTTGTTGGTGGTTTTTTTCTATTTGGTCGCATATAAAATGGAGGACATCCTCGACTGGTTTTATTAAGGAGGAAACGGATAATGGCGGATGTGATACAATTGTTACCGGATTCTGTCGCTAACCAGATTGCGGCGGGGGAAGTCGTGCAGCGTCCGGCTTCCGTGGTGAAGGAACTTATGGAAAACTCCATAGACGCCGGGGCGGCAAGGATTCAAGTGATTTTGAAAAACGCGGGCAAAGCTTTCGTCCAGGTGATTGACGACGGGAAAGGCATGTCGCCGCGTGACGCCCGCATGGCCTTCGAGCGTCACGCGACGTCGAAGATTTCCTCGGCGCAAGACCTTTTCAACATCCGGACCATGGGCTTCCGGGGCGAGGCGTTGGCCTCCATCGCCTCGGTGGCGGAAGTCGAGTTGCGGACGAGGCGCGAGGAGGACGAGCTGGGCACCTATCTTTTCATTGCGGATTCCGAGCTTCGCGGCCAGGAGAACGTCAATTGTCCCCGGGGAGCGAACATGCTGGTCAAGAACCTGTTCTACAACGTGCCGGCGCGGCGGAAATTCCTGAAGTCCGACTCCACGGAGCTGCGCAACGTCACGAACGAGTTCCTGCGGGTGGCCCTGACCGCCCCGCAGATCGCCTTCACCCTGGTGAACAACGGCAACGAGATTTACAATCTCCCCGTCTCCGGCTTGCGCCAGCGGATTGTGAACGCTTTCGGGAAAGGCATGAACGCCAAGCTGCTCTCCGTTTCCTGCGAGACGGGCTTCGTTTCCGTCAACGGTTTTGTCTGCGTGCCCCAGCACGCCCGGAAAACCTATGGCGAGCAGTATTTCTTCGTGAACAACCGCTTCATGAAGCACAACTATTTCCACAAGGCCGTCGTGGAGGCCTATTCCGGATTGATAGGGGCGGACATGATACCCTCCTATTTCCTCTATTTCACGGTGGACCCCTCGGTCATCGACGTGAACATCCATCCCACGAAGACGGAGATAAAGTTTCAGGACGAGGGCTCCATCTTCCAGATACTGCTCGCCTGCGTGAAGGAGGCTTTGGGAAAGTTCAACGTGTCGCCTTCCATCGACTTCGACACGGAGGGCAAGGTGGATTTCGTGGTGCCGGACTCGCCCGGGCTTCCCAGGATGCCCCGCATCGGAGTCAATCCCGGCTACAATCCCTTCAACTACGCCTCGTCGATATCCAAGGACGACTCCGACTTCGAGCGTCCCGCCGCGCCCCGTCCCCGGGAGGTGGCCGCCCGGAAAAGCGTCCCTTCCGATTGGGAGGCCTTGTTCTCGGGCCTGGAGGAGAAGGCGGCGGACACGCAGACCGTCATCCCTGAAATGCGGGCCGACGCCGCCTTGGAGGGCAATGCCGCTTTCGTGCAGATGAGGGGGCGATATATCGTTACCCCCGTCCACTCCGGCTTGATGTTCATCGACCAGAAGCGGGCGCACGAGCGGGTGCTTTTCGAGCGGTACATGGACCGCCTGGCCCGGCAGCAGGTGTCCGGGCAGAAGAGCCTTTTCCCGGAGACGCTGGAATTGTCGGCGGAGGACTTTATCCTCGTGAAGGACATCCTGCCGGACTTGGCCGTGCTGGGATTCGAGTTGGGGGAATTCGGCAAGAATTGCTATGCAGTCTACTCCACCCCTGCCGATTTGTCCCATGCCCACGGGCGGGAGACGCTGATGAGCCTCATCGAGCATTACAAGAACACCGAGGGCTCCATCCGCGACAAGATGAAGGAGCGCGTCGCCCTTTCCCTGGCGCAGGCCGCCGCGTTGGACTACAACCAGACGCTCGACCGGCAGGAGATGAGCGACCTTTTCGACAGCCTTTTCGCCTGCCAGTATCCCAACTACACCGCCGACGGCAAGAACATCATTCATATCCTGACGAACGAGGACGTCGCCCAGTGGTTCAAGTGAGAAACGTCCCCGATTCCTCGGTTATGTTGGAAAAATGTGGGGTCTCGCGCAAAATACGTTGGAAAAATGTGTACATTTGCACGAAATATGTTGGAAAAATGTGATAAGACTTATTCGTCATGGAACTGCGACGGGAAATAATGGATGCCTTGGTCCGCTGGAAAGAGGACGGGCATAGGAAGCCGCTGATTATTCAGGGGGCGCGTCAAATCGGGAAGACTTGGCTCATGAGAAAGTTCGGGGAGCAGTATTACGAGCATGTCGCCTATTTCAACTTCGACGCCTCGGAGGAGCTTTGCCGGGAATTCGAGAACACGAAAGACCCCGCCCGCTTGTTGGGTGTCTTGAGATTGTACGCGGACCGGCCGATCGAGGCGGGGAAGACCCTGTTGATATTCGACGAGATTCAGCAGAGCAACAAGGCCTTGAACAGCCTGAAATATTTCTGCGAGGAATGTCCGGAGCATCATGTCATGGCGGCCGGCTCGCTCTTGGGCGTTTCCCTGTCGCGGGGCGATTCCTTTCCGGTGGGGAAGGTTGATTTTTTGCAAATGTATCCGATTTCCTTCAAGGAATTCCTGTATGCGGACGACCGGCGGATGTTCGACTACCTGGAGGGCGTGGACAGCCTTGTCCCCCTGCCCGAGATTGTCATGGGGAAAGTGGCTGAATCCTATCGTCGTTATCTGGTGTGCGGGGGAATGCCCGCCGCCGTGACCGCCCTGCTGGAGGAGAGGGGGACGCAGGCCGTCGAGACCGTGCAGAAGGCCATTCTTGCCGCATACGCCTTGGATTTTGCGAAACATGCCCCGACGAAGGATATTCCCCGCATCGCCGCCGTCTGGGATTCGATACCCTCGCAGTTGGCCCGGGAGAACCGCAAGTTCTTGTACAAGCTGGTGAAGAACGGTGCCCGGGCTAGGGAATACGAGGATGCCCTGCTGTGGTTGCAGCACGCCGGATTGATTTACCGGGTGTTCTGTGCGACGAAGCCGGGACTGCCCCTCAGCGCGTATGACGACGTGTCCGCCTTCAAGATTTATTTGTGCGATGTGGGCTTGTTGCGGGTCATGGCGCGCCTGCCGGTCGAGGTGCTTTGGACGGAAAGCCCGTTGTATCGGGAGTTCAAGGGGGCCATGGCGGAAAACGCCGTCTTGCAGACGCTGGTCTCGCATTTCGAGGTGTTTCCCCGCTATTGGACGTCGGAGGGAACGGCGGAGGTGGACTTCCTCTTGCAGCGCGGGTTGTCGCTGATTCCCGTCGAGGTCAAGGCCGGGAACAGCGTTCGCGGGAAGAGCCTGGGGGTGTATGTGGGCCGCTTCCGTCCGGAGGTGGCCGTTCGCTATTCCATGAAAAATCTCCGGAGGGACGGCGGCGTGTTGAACATCCCGTTGTTCATGGCCGAATGG